>NZ_CALRZC010000193.1:0-16237 GCF_943372545.1 Variovorax sp. YR752
GACGCGCAGGTCGACGTCGACCTGCCGCGCCTGCGCAGCCGTCGTCGCGGCAGGCCGTGCTTCGGCAGCGCCGTTGCGTGTGGCCGGCCGCCGCTCGACGAACACGTCGTCCGACAGGCCGGGTGCGTCGCTGCGCGTGAAGTCGATCAGGCCCTCGTCGATGCCGAGGCGGCCCTCCAGCGCCAGGCGTTCCCGATCGATCTGCAGGGTCGAGCTGCCGCTGACGACGATGCGCCGGTCGACCCGGCCGAGCAACTGGAAGCGCTGCGCCTCCAGCGCCAGCCGCACCACCGGCGCGCTGCCGAAGTGGGCGTCGCCGCTCAGCGTGACCGTGCCGGCGCCGGCACGTGCGCTGAAGGTCTCGATGCGTGCCGTCTCGCCCTTCAGCTCGGCGCGGATCTCGCCATCCGTCACGTTCACGCCCTGCAGGAAGTTGCGCACCGACAGCTGGCTGCCGCGCACCGCGCCGGTGTACTCCAGCGCGCCGAGCCGGCCGCCGATGCCGGCGCTGATGCGCAGCGCGCCGCCCAGGCGCCAGCCGGCCGGCACCCAGGGGCTCCAGGTGCCGAGGTTGCCGACCTGCAGCTCGAGCACGCCGGAGACCGGTGTGCCGG
Source organism: Variovorax sp. YR752 (assembly GCF_943372545.1). Lineage (NCBI taxonomy): Bacteria > Pseudomonadati > Pseudomonadota > Betaproteobacteria > Burkholderiales > Comamonadaceae > Variovorax > Variovorax sp. YR752. The sequence goes on from NZ_CALRZC010000193.1 coordinate 615, forward strand.
CGTTCGGCCAGGGCGACTGCGGCGTGGTGCGCGCGACGAAGGCGCCGGCGGCCACGCCCACGGTGGAGCCGGCCAGGCCCTGGGTGAAGCTCCACACGCCGTCGGCGACGTTCAGGCCGATGCGCAGGTCGGTCAGGCCGAGCGACTGCACGCCGGTCTCGTCGGTCACCGTCAGGTCGCCGCGCTCGCGCTCGATCACGATGTCGGCGGCCAGCGCGGGTGCACTGCGCCACTCGAGCTGGCCGCGCACGCGCAGGTCGCCGCCCCAGCCGAACTCCGGGTGCAGGCGCTGCAGCAGCGGTGCCACCGCCAGCGGCTCCAGCTCGGCCTTGGCGTCGAGCTGCATCGGCGCGCCGGCATGGGCCGCGGTCCAGGAGATGCGTTCCCAGCGCAGCGCGGCACCGAGCAGCTCGGCGCGGCCGGGCTGCAGCAGCAGTTGCGCGGCAGCGCCGTCGAGCCCGCCGAGTTCGAGCGCAACGTCGCGCAGGCGCAGCCAGGCCGGCTCGCCGCCGGCGCTACCCGCCTCGAGTTGCTGCAGCGTGCCGCGCCAGCCACCGACGGCGGCCACGGTACCGGGCAGGAAGCCGCCCTGCGCCTGCAGGCGCGCCTGCGTCGGCGCCTTTCCGTCGCCGGAAGCGGGCGTGGGCTGCAGCGCCTCGGCCCAGGCCGGCGGCCGCGCGTTGCTTTGCGCCTGCAGATCGATCCGGTGCGCGCGGCCGCTGCCCTGGGCGCGCAGCTGGGCAGTGTCGATGCGCGCAGTGCCGATCGCCAGCCCTGCCAGGTCGAGCTCGGCATCGACCGGCGCCTCCAGCGCGGTGCCGGCCTGCCAGCGCGCCGTGCCGCGCTGCACGGTGACGGTGCCGGCGCGCAGGGCGCTGGCCTGAGCGCGCCCGCTGGTGCGGATCACCGGCCAGCGCCCAGTCGCCTGCACGCTGGCGCTCAAGGCGCCGGACAGTGCCAGCCCCGCCGGGTCGGCGCCGACCAGCCGGGTCAGCGGCGCCAGGCGCGCCAGCGCCGGTGCGTCGAGGGTGGCCTCCCAGGCGTCGTCGGCACCGCCGCGCGCGCTGCCGAGCCGGCCGCTGGCGTCGATGCGGTTGCCGTCGAGTTCGGCCTTCAGCGTGGCTTGCCCGCGGCCGGCGGCGCCGCCGCGCAGCGTCAGCTCGCCGCGCAGCGGCACGCCGGCGAGCAGGCTGTCGGCGAGCTTCACGCTGGCATCGCCGCGCAGCGCAGCCCAGCGGGCCAGCGCATCCTTCGCGGCGAGCGCTGCGGGCGGCAGCGAGAGATCGAACTCGCCGCGCGCGTCGAGCTTGTGCGGCCCGCGCCGCCAGGGCGAGTCCTCGCGGCCGCGCCACCACAGCGATGGGTCGAACTCCGCCAGCGTCGCCTGGCCCTTCAGCTGCCAGGCAGCCGTGGCGTCAGGCCGGCTGGCCCGGCCCGCCAGCGTGGCGCGCGCGCCGCCGGCGCTGGCCTGTGCGCTGGTGAGCTGGAGAACGTCGGCGCCAGCGTTCCGCGTCCAGTCGCCATCGAGTTGCAGGCGCACTGCACGATCCTTGCCGCGGTCGGCCAGCACGCCGGCGATGTCGGCGCGCGCTGCCACGGTCTGCGCCGCCGCGCCGGGCGGGCTGCCGGTCAACGTCAGCGGGCCGTCCAGCCGCATCGCCGGTGCGCGTGCATCCAGCCGCGCCGGTTGCAGCGCTGCCAGCACGACCTCCAGCAACCAGCCGTCGTTCGCCCAGCGGCCCTGGCCCTGCAGCCGGCCGGCGGGCTGGCGTGCCGTGCCGAGTTCGGCGTCGAAGCGACGGACCTCGAGCCGCGAGGGATCGTCCGGCCGCGCCTGCAGCTCGAGCACCAGCTGGCGCAGCGGCAGGCGGCCTTCGTTCCACAGCCCCGGCGTGGCGTTGTCGAGCGTGGCGCTGACGTGCGCCGGCTGGTTCGCGGCCTGGCTGCGCGCCGTTGCTGAGCCGCTGATCACGGTGGCGGGCGCCGAGGGGTGGAAGGCGGACAGGTCCAGGCCCTGCGCCTTCGCCGCCAGCTCGCCGATCGGCCACGCTTCGAACGGGCGCAGCACGGCGCCGAGGTCCAGCGTCTGTGCGGGCAAGGTCGCGGCGCCCGGCGCCGGGGCAGGCTCGGCGCGCAGGGTCGCGGCGAGGCGGGGCTGGGCCAGCGGCCCGGCCAGCGTGGCGCGGGCCGACCACTGCGCGTTCGCCACGGCGCCCTCTTGCGTGAGCGCGACGGTGGCCTGCAGCGGCAGCGGTGCGTCACTGCCGAGCGTGGCGCTGCCCGAAGCCCGCAGGCGGCCGAAGCCGAGGCTGAGGCCGTCGATGCGATGCACCGCACCGCCGTCGGCGCCGAGGTGCAGCTTCGCGCGCAACTGGCGCAGCGCTGTCTCGCCGAGCGGCACGATCTGCACCGCCGCGATCTCGATCGCGCCGATCTCCAGCTCCACCGGCAGGGCCAGCGTCGTCGGTGCCGGCGTGGTCGTCGCGGCCGGCGCGCCGGGTGTCACGGTCACGCGCGCCGCGGCGAGCCGGTCGAGCACCAGGTGCGGCCGGCCACTGATCGCCCAGGCCAGGCGCAGGCCCTGCCACGACGCGTCATCGATCGTCAGCGAGCCGTTGCGTGGCAGCGTGATCGCGAGCCGCTGCACGGCCAGATCACCGAGCAGCACGCCGCGCACGCCGCTGGCCTGCACGCCGGGCAGGCGTCCGAGCACCCAGGCCGCGCCGGCCTCGGTGCGCAGCAGCCAGAGCAGCGCAGCGCAGCACATCGCCACGACCGCGAGCAGCGCCGCGGCCAGCGTGGCCCGGCGGCCCCAGGCGGGTCGGCGGATGGGCGGCTTCTCCATGCTTCTAGAAGGCAATGCCCACGCTCAGATGCAGCCGCACCTTGTGCACTTCCTCGCCATAGGCGAGGTCGACGCGCAGCGGCCCGACCGGGCTGCGCCAGCGCAGCCCGAGGCCGTAGCCGAGCGCGGGGCGCAACTCGTTCCAGTGGGTGGCGGCGTTGCCGGCATCCACGAACGCCGCCCACCACAGCGCCGGCATGCGCGCCGACACCGGGCGGGCGATCTCGGCGCTGCCGGTGAACATGACGCGGCCGGAGGTGACCGCGCCGTCGACCACCGGGCCGAGCGTGCGGTAGGCGTAGCCGCGCACCGAGTCGTCGCCGCCGGCGCGGAACAGCAGCGTGTCGGGCACGCCCACCGAGTTGGCGGCGAAGATGTTGCCGAGCTCGACCCGCGCATTGGCATACCAGGCCCGGCCGAGCGGCTGGTAGACGGTGAGCCGGCCGTAGCCTCGCCCGAACGGGCCGTTCTGCTCGGTCGAGTTGCGTGAGCGGCCGATCGCCGACTGCAGCGACAGCGTGTATCCGCGGGTCGGCAGCAGCACGCTGTCGACCTCGCGGTAGACCCAGTGGTAGTTCGCGGTGATCGCCTCGCTGCGCGTGCGGCCGGCGGTGTTGTCGACCCGTGCATGGGTCAGTTCGCCGAAGTAGAGCCGCTCGATGCGCTGCGTGTCCTGGGTGCGGCCGAAGCGTGCGGTCCAGGCCGTGCGGATCTCCTCACCGCTGCGCAGCCGCTCGGCGTTGCCGGCGACGAGGTTGCGGTACAGCCCTTCGAGTGGGTGCGAGATCAGCTCGCCGCTCCACGACTTCAGCGAGGAGCCGAGCTCGAACTTGTTGGTCGCCACCCAGTCCAGGTCGAAGGGGCGGCGGTGGCGATGCTCGAGCGTGACCCGCGGGCCGGTGTTGGCGCTGACGCCCACGCCGATGGTCGCCTGCTGCAGCGGCAGTTCGCGCACATGCACGATCACCGGCGTGGCGGCGGGGGTGACCGGGTCCGGGGCCAGCTCGACCGTCGCGCTCTCGAACAGGCCGAGCTTCTGCAGCCGTTCCTGGTAGTCGAGCAGCAGCTTCTCGCTGTAAGGCGCGCCAGCGCCGAAGGTGGCCAGGCGCCGCACGGTGCTCTCGTCGTAGCGTTGCAGGCCCTCCACGCGCAATTCGCCGAGGCGGTACAGGGCCCCGCTGTCCAGCTCGAGCTGCAGCGCCACTGTGTGCTGCGTCGCATCGACCTTCGCCGCAGTCTGCTGCCAGGTCGCGGCCGGGTAGCCCTCGGCGCGCACCTTCGCCAGGGTCGTCGTCTTCGCGGCGGTCCAGCTCGGCTGGCGGAACGGTGCGCCCTCGGGCAGCCCCCAGCCCTTGCGCAGCGCGGCCAGCAGTCGTGCCGCCTCGCCGCCGGCATCGGTGGCCGCATCCTGCAACTCGCCGCGCACGATGAACTCCACGCGCTCGACGCGGCTGCGCGGGCCTGGGTCGACGTGCACGCGCACCACCGGGATGCCCAGTTCGCCGGCGCTGCGCGATGTCTCGACCACGGCGGAGAAGTAGCCTTCGGTCTCGAGCAGCGCGCGTGCCTGCGCCGGCGCAGCGCCGGCCAGGCGGGTCAGCTCGGTGGCGTCGATTGCCTCGGTGTCGGGCGCGTTCTGGAAGCGCGCCAGGTCGAGGTACTCGGTCAGCAGCGGGCGCAGTTCGTCCGGCGCGATCACCTCGACGCGGTACTGCGCACGCGTCGGCGCCGCGGCCGGGGGCGCGTCGGCCGGCTCGAGCTTGTCCGGCTTGTCGCCGAAGGGCAGGGCGGCGCAGCCCGGCAGCCCCAGGAGCACCAGCGCCGCGAGCCCGGCCACCAGCGCCGGTCGCGGCGCAGAACCGATCATTTGCTCAGCAGGCGCATCGCCCCTTCCAGCCCCTGCAGCGTGAGCGGGAACATGCGCTGGTTCATCAGCTGCTGGACGATGGAGATGCTCTGCCGGTAGCCCCACACGCCCTGCGGCTCGGGGTTGATCCAGGCGAACTTCGGGAAGGCGCTGGTCAGCCGCTGCAGCCACTCGGCGCCCGGCTCCTCGTTGTTGTACTCGACGCTGCCGCCGGGCTGCAGGATCTCGTAGGGGCTCATCGTCGCGTCGCCGACGAAGATCAGCTTGTAGTCCTTGTTGTACTTGCGGATCACGTCCCAGGTCGCGAACTTCTCGCTGTAGCGGCGCCGGTTGTTCTTCCACATGAAGTCGTAGACGCAGTTGTGGAAGTAATAGAACTCGAGGTGCTTGAACTCGCTCTTGGCGGCGCTGAACACTTCCTCGACGCGGTGGATGTGCTCGTCCATCGTGCCGCCGACGTCCATCAGCAGCAGCACCTTCACCTTGTTGTGCCGCTCGGGCACCATCTTGATGTCGAGGTAGCCGGCATTCGCCGCGGTGGCGCGGATGGTGTCGTCGAGGTCGAGCTCTTCCTCGCTGCCTTCGCGCGCGAAGCGGCGCAGCCGGCGCAGCGCCACCTTGATGTTGCGCGTGCCGAGCTCCAGCGTGTCGTCGTAGTCCTTGTACTGGCGCTGGTCCCAGACCTTCACCGCGCTCTTGTTGCGGCCCTTGTCCTGGCCGATGCGGATGCCCTGCGGGTTGTAGCCGTAGGCGCCGAACGGGCTGGTGCCGCCGGTGCCGATCATCCGGTTGCCGCCCTCGTGGCGTTCCTTCTGTTCCTCGAAGCGCTTCTTCAGCGTTTCCATCAGCTCGTCCCAGCCCATCTTCTCGATGGCCGCCTTCTCCTCGGGGCTCAGCTCGAGCGCGAGGTGCTTCTGCAGCCACTCCAGCGGGATGTCCTGGCTGAAGTCAGTGAGCAGTTCCACACCCTTGAAGTAGGCGGCGAAGGCGCGGTCGAACTTGTCGAACTGGGCTTCGTCCTTGACCAGCGTGGTGCGCGCGAGGTAGTAGAACTGGTCGACCGAGTTGTCGATCACCCCTTCCTTGAGGCCCTCGAGCAGCATCAGGTACTCCTTGACCGAGACCTTCAGCTTGGCCGCGCGCAGCGTGTAGAAGAAGTTGATCAGCATCGACGCACCGGGCCGGGGAGGGCAGTATTTCGAGCAGGATACACGCCCGGCAGGGCAGCGTGGCTCCTAGGTGTTTCACGCCGCGGTGCGCGTGCAGACAATGTTCGCCGTGCCCAGCTTTTCCGCCACCGAGGTTGCCTTCCTGATGGTCGCCTGCCAACAGGCCGTGCTCGGCTTCGGCTGGCTGGCCGGTGCGGCGCTGCTGCCCGATTCGCGCCGCGCGGCGCTGCACTGGGCGCTCTATGCGGCGCTGAGCGCCGTCTCGCTGGTGCTGTTCGTCGCCTCGGTGAAGCCGGGCATCGAGCCGGTGCGTGCGCTGGCCAATCTGTGCATCGTGCTGTCGCTGGTCGTGCTGCAGCGCGGCGTGTGGGCCTTCTTCGGCTGTGCCCGACCGTGGCGCTGGCATCTGCTGGTGATGCTGGCCACGGGGGCGGCCACGGCGTTCGGCCTCGACCCGGCACACGGCGCCTGGCGCGTGGCGATCATCTCCGGTGCGCTGTCGGCGCTGTGCCTGTCGGTCGGCTGGGACATGCAGCGCGAGGCGCGTGCCCGCATGGAGTTGCGCTGGGGCGCCGTGCTGGCGGTGCCGCTGCTGCTCGGCGGTCTGGTGTTCGGGTTGCGTGCGGCGCGCGCGGTGATCTCGCCGGGGACGATCGTCGCCGAGGTCACAGCCGACAGTTCGCTCAACGTCAGCGCGGCATTCGCCTACCTGGTGATCGCGCTGGTCTTCCAGCTCACGCTGGTCGCGCTGGTGGTCACGCGCGGCGTGGTCGAGCTGCGCCGCAGCTCGCGCTTCGATGCGCTCACCGGCCTGCTCAATCGGCGCGCCGCCCAGCAGGCGCTGGAAGACGAGGTGCAGCGTTCGCGCCGCCTCGGCGAGCCCTTCTCGCTGCTGATGATCGACGCCGACCACTTCAAGGCGATCAACGACGGGCAGGGTCATGCTGCCGGCGACCGCGCCTTGCAGCACCTGGGCACGCTGCTGGCGGCGCAGATGCGCGACATCGACCGTGTCGGCCGCTGGGGCGGCGAAGAGTTCGTCGTGCTGCTGCCCGGCGCCACGCTGCCGCAGGCGCAGGAGGTGGCCGAGCGGCTGCGCGAGCGGTGCCAGGCGCTGCCGCCGCGCTGGCTGGACGACGTGCTGCCGCTGACGCTGTCGGTCGGCGTCGCGCAGTGGGCCGGCCCCGCCGACGACCTGCCGGCGCTGCTGGCACGTGCCGACGCCGCGCTCTACCGCGCCAAGCAGGCGGGGCGCAACCGCATCGAGTCCGAGCCGCCGGGCGGCGCGCCGCGCGTCAGCGTCGTGCGCTGACGCTCTTGCTGGTGGTCTTGCGGCTGGCCTTGCGCGCGCCGCGGCGGGCCGGGTCGTGCGCCTTCAGCCAGTCGAAGTACTCCGCGTACCAGAGCTTCGAATTGCGCGGCTTGAGGATCCAGTGGTTCTCGTCCGGGAACCAGACCAGCCGCGCAGCGACGCCGCGCGCCTTCAGCGTGTTGTAGTAGGCCAGGCCCTGGCCGTCGGGCACGCGGTAGTCGAGCGCGCCGTGGATGACCAGCGTCGGCGTCTTCATCCTGCCGGCGAAGGCGTGCGGGCTCTGCGCGTGCACCTTCGCCATGTCGTCCCAGTACGAGGCGCCGAGCTCGCGCGGGAACCAGGTGTAGGCGTCCTCGGCGAACATCGCCACCCAGTCGAAGCAGCCGGCGTGGCACACGTAGGCCTGGTAGCGGCCGGGCTTCACGTGGCCGTTCATCCACGCCACCATGTAGCCGCCGTAGCTGCCGCCGCTGGCGAACACTCGCTGGCGATCGGCCCAGGGCTTCTTCAGCAGCCAGTCGGTGGCGGCTTCGACGTCCTGCAACTCCAGTTCGCCCCAGCGGTGCGTGATGCTGTCGAGGAAGGCGTGGCCGAAGCCGCTCGAGCCGTGGTAGTTCACGCAGGCGACCACATAGCCCTGCGCGGCGAACACATGGGTGTTCCAGCGGTAGTGGAAGGTGTCGGCCGCCGCGGCGTGCGGGCCGCCGTGGATGCTGTGCAGCACCGGGTAGGTCTTGCGCGGGTCGAAGCCGGGCGGGTAGACCAGCCACATCTGCACCTCGTCGCCCTGCGCGCCCTTGAAGCGCACGTCCTCGTGGGCGCCGAACTTCAGCGTGGCGAGCAGATCGTCGTTGAAGCGCTCCAGCCGCCGCGGCGCCTCGCCGTCGCGCAGCGAATGAATCCGCGCCGGATGGTCCATCGCGTCTGCGGCGCTGACCAGCACGCCGGCGGCCAGGTCGAAGCCCTGCACCCAGCCGCCCTCGACCACGCGGGTGGCGCTGCGCGAGCGCAGCTCGAAGCGCCACAGGTGGTTGCGCGCCTCCTGCTCGGCGGTGAACAGAACGGCCAGGCCGTCCTCGCTCCAGCGCAGCGGTGCGTGCACGGCGTGGTCCCAGGCCTCGCTGAGCGCGCGCCAGCGGCCACCGCGCTCGAGCACGGCCAGCCGCCCGGGCATCGTGTGCTTCCTGCCCTGGTTGGCGGCGACGAAGGCGATGCGCGTGCCGTCCGGGCTGTAGCGCGGCGACTCCATGTCCCAGCCCTTGTCGTGCGCGACCGGCTCGATGCGGCCGCTGCGCACGTTCAGCTCGGCCAGCGCCCGCGGCGTGTCGAGCTTCTTCTCCTGCCCGGGGTCGTGGGCGAAGACGATATGGCGCCCGTCCGGCGCGATGTCGAAGCAGTTCGCGTCGGGCTCGGCGCGCGACAACTCGTAGTCGGTGCCCTCGAACAGGTCGGTGATGCGGCCGCTGGCAACATCGAGCACGTGCAGGTGCGCCACGCGGCCCATCGGCACATGGTGGTCCCAGTAGCGGTACTGCGCTTCGCTGGTCACGTAGGCGCTTTCCTTGCGCGCCTTGAACTCCTTCCAGGCCTTGACCTGCGCGCGGGTGCCGCGCAGTTCCGGCCACACCCAGGCGGCGAAGGCGATGCGCTTGCCGTCGGGGAACCACTTGAAGGCCTCGATGCCGGGCGCGAAGTCGCTCACGCGGCGCGCCTCGCCACCGTCGGGCGCGATGACGTAGAGCTGCGCCGTCTCGTCCTTCGCGCCCTGCTGCTCGCGGCGGGCGAGGAAGGCGATGCGCTCGCCGGTCGGCGACCAGGCGGCCTGGCCGTCCTTCTCGCCGCACTGCGTCAGGCGCCGCGGGCCACCGCCGAAGGTGGAGAGCAGCCACAGCGCCGAGCTGCCCTTGTTCTCCTCCATCGAGAAGCTCTGCACCGAGCACACCGCCTGCGCGCCGTCGGGCGACAGCGACAGGCCGCCGATGCGCTCGAACTTCCAGAGATCGTCGATGCCGATGGGCCGGCGCTGGGGCATGTCCACTCCTGATGCGACGCCGGCGAACCCGGCGGCCTCGATTGTGGACCGGGCGCGCGGAAGGTCAGGCGGTGGCGGTCTCGACGCGGAATCGATTCACCAGGCCGCCCAGGCGTTCCGTCTGGCTGGACAGGCTGTGCGCCGCAGCCGCGACCTGTTCGACCAGCGCAGCGTTCTGCTGCGTGCTGCCATCGATCCCGCGTACCGATTCGTTGACCTCGCGGATGCGCTCGTGCTGGCTGCCCGAGGCCGTCGCGATCTCGGTGATCAGCGTCTGCATGCGGCCCACGCCACCGACCAGGTCTCCCATCGTGCCGCGCATCTGCTCCACCAGCGCCGAGCCCTGCTCGACGCGTTCCACGCTGGTCGTGATCAGTGACTTGATCTCCTTGGCGGCCTCGGCGCTGCGCTGCGCCAGGCTGCGCACTTCACCGGCCACGACGGCAAATCCGCGACCCTGCTCACCGGCACGAGCGGCTTCCACCGCGGCGTTGAGCGCCAGGATGTTGGTCTGGAAGGCGATGCCGTCGATCACGCCGATGATGTCTGCGATGCGGCGCGACGACTCGCTGATGCCCTGCATCTTCTCGACGACGTCGACCATCGCGCGTCCGCCTTGCTCCGCAATCGCGCCAGTCTGCGTGACGACCTGATTGGCGTCGCGTGCGTGGCCGTTGTTCTCGGCGACGCTCTCCGTGAGCGAATCCAGGGTGGCTGCGGCCTCCTGCAAGGACGCGGCCGACTGCTCGGTCCGGTTCGACAGATCGGCGTTGCCGTTGCTGATCTCGGCGGCTGCGCCGCGGATCGCATCGGACGACTCCCGAACCGCCCGCACCATGCCCGACAGTTGTTCGGCCATCGACTGCAGGGCTCGCAGCAGCTGGGCGGCCTCGTCGCGCCCATGGGCTTCGAGCCGCACGGACAGATCGCCCTGCGCCACACGTTCTGCCGCGCGGGCCGCCTGTTCCAGCGGCCGCGTGACGGAGCGAGTCAGCAGCAGCGCGAAGGCCGCGGCGCACAGCGCCACCACGGTAAGCCCGGAGGCGAGCGCGAGCGCGCGCCGGTCGTTGGAGGCGGCGATCTCGCCGGCCTGTGCGGCTGCACGCTCCGCCTGCAGCCTGCCGAGCTGCTGCAACGCGCTTGCCCATTCCGACTGGATGGGCGCCAGGCGCGTGGTCAGTGTCTTGGCCGCTTCCTCGCCGTCGAACGCCATCGTGTAGCCGATCGCCTCCTGCACGATCGGTTCTGCCTGGGCCCGCAGTTGCGACGCGCGCTCGACGAGCCGGCGCTCCGGCTCGGAGACGTCGAGCTTGGCGAAGTCGGACTCCAGCTGTGCCAGGGACTTCATCGCCTGCCTGTAGACGTCGACGTCGCCGTTGATCTTCTCGCCGGCCGTCTGCAGGCCGGCATTGCGGATCGAGGACACCAGCTGGAGCTGGGCCTCGATCATGCCGTGCACCATCTCGACGCGTGACATCGTGGCGCCGGCGGTCTCGGCCAGCGCGGCCTGGCCATGGCGGCCCTGCACGACGGCGAGTCCGAAGGCCAGCACCGAGGCCAGGATCACGCCGCCGAAGCCGAAGGCCAGGCGTGTGCCGATGCGGTAGTTCGCAAACATGGGAGGTAGCCTTTCGCGGCGAGGTGCCGAACGCGCTGCTCGGGCTTACTGCTTGGTGATCGCGACGGCGACGAAGGCTTCCGCGCCGGGAGCGCGCTTGACGAACATCGAGCGCTCCTCCAGCTTCTTGCTGACCGGATTGATGAACTGGTAGTCGACCCACCCCTCGCCCTTCTGGGCGGTGGCGATGAATTCCTTCACGAAGGCCTTGCCGGAGGGGTCCTTGCTCTCCAGCGTGTCCTTGCCGCGCAGCTTCTCGTTGAGCGAACTGGCCAGAACGACGCCCTTGAAGTCCACCACGTTGACGTTCATCTCCTTGGCCTTCCACTCGGCGCCGCCATTGATGTCCTTGACGGCCTGCTCGAGACCGACCTTCTTGATCTGAGCGGCGGCCGCGTTCGCCTGGTTGCGGGCGTCATCCTTGGAGGCGTTGGCGGCATGCACCGGCAGAGTGCTGCACAGCGACACGAAAAGGGCCAGGGTGATGCGGCGGGTGAAGTGCGTCATGATCGAATCCTCCGGGGGGTATAGGGAACCCCCCATTTCGGCCGATCCTGACGTCACTTTAGGCCGATGATCTCCCGCGCTGCAGCTGGAAGTCCAGATGCGTCCGGACCGTCGGCCACTCTGTGGCCGTGATGCTGTAGACGGCGGTGTCGCGCAGCGAGCCATCGGCCGTGCGCTGGTGCGCGCGCAGGATGCCGTCGAGCTGGGCGCCGAGCCGCTCGATGGCGCGCCGGCTCTGCGCATTGAGCCGGTGCGTGCGGAACTCGACGGCGATGCAGCCCAGCGCGTCGAACGCGTGCCCGAGCAACAGCCGCTTGCACTGGGTGTTCAGGCCGCTGCGCTGCACGGACCGCGCGTACCAGGTCGAGCCGATCTCCACGCGCCGATGGACGCTGTCGACGTTCATGTAGGTCGTCATGCCGACCACACGGCCGGCCGCATCGAACACCGTGAACGGCAGCATGCTGCCGGCGCGCCACAGCCCGAGGCGCCGCTCGATCTCGGCGGCCATGCGCTCGGGCGATGGCACGCTCGTGTACCAGAGCTTCCACAGTTCGCCGTCGACCACCGCCTCGGCGAGCGCGGCGCCATGACTTGCGTCAAGCGGCTCGAGCCGCGCATGCGGCCCGGCCAGGCTGACGGGCTGGAGCAGATCGAGAGCCATCAGCGGTTATGACGCTGCATGAACACCAGCTTCTCGAACAGCGACACGTCCTGCTCGTTCTTCAGCAGCGCGCCGACCAGCGGCGGCACGGCGACCTTGTCGTCCTTGCTCTGCAGCGCCTCGAGCGGAATGTCTTCCGCCACCAGCAGCTTCAGCCAGTCGAGCAGTTCCGAGGTGCTCGGCTTCTTCTTCAGCCCGGGCAGGTTGCGCACCTCGTAGAAGTTGCGCAGCGCGGCGGCGAGCAGTTCCTTCTTCAGCTTCGGGAAGTGCACGTCGACGATGCTCTGCATCGTGTCGGCGTCGGGGAACTTGATGTAGTGGAAGAAGCAGCGGCGCAGGAAGGCGTCGGGCAGCTCCTTCTCGTTGTTCGAGGTGATGAACACCAGCGGGCGGTGCCGCGCCTGCACCATCTCGCGCGTCTCGTAGACGTAGAACTCCATGCGGTCGAGTTCGCGCAGCAGGTCGTTGGGGAACTCGATGTCGGCCTTGTCGATCTCGTCGATCAGCAGCGCCACCGGCTGCTCGGCGGTGAAGGCCTGCCACAGCACGCCCTTGACGATGTAGTTGTGGATGTCCTTGACGCGCTCGTCGCCGAGCTGGCTGTCGCGCAGCCGGCTCACCGCGTCGTACTCGTACAGTCCCTGCTGCGCCTTGGTGGTGCTCTTCACGTGCCATTGCAGCAGCGGCATCTTCAGCGCGGCGGCCACTTCCTCGGCCAGCATCGTCTTGCCGGTGCCCGGCTCGCCCTTGACGAGCAGCGGCCGCTTCAGCGTGATTGCTGCATTCACCGCCAGCATCAGATCCTGGGTGGCGACGTAGTTTTCGGAGCCTTGGAACTTCATCTGGGGTGGTCTTGATTCAGGTTCAGTCCAGTATAAGGGGCCCCTATAATCGCCGGCTGGAGACGAAAACCAGCCCCCTTTTGACCATGAACAAAGCGCTCTCGTTGATCTACGCCTTGGCCCTCGCCGCCGGCTTCGCCACCACCGCGCAGGCCCAGGATGCCAAGGCCGGCGAAAAGAAGGCTGCGATGTGCATCGGGTGCCACGGCATCCCGGGCTACCAGGCCAGTTTCCCCGAGATCCACAAGGTGCCGATGATCTCCGGCCAGAGCGGCAAGTACATCGTCGCGGCGCTGGCGGCCTACAAGAAGGGCGAGCGCAAGCACCCGACGATGAAGGGCATCGCCGCCTCGCTGACCGATCAGGACATGGCCGATCTGGGCGCCTTCTACGAGACCCACGGCGGTGCGACCGGCAATGCCGCGGCGGCCCCGGCAGCCCCGGCCACGGTGGCCGAGCTGCTGAAGAAGGGCAACTGCGCCTCCTGCCACGGCGAGAACCTGAACAAGCCGATCGATCCGAGCTACCCCAAGCTCGCCGGCCAGCACGCCGACTACCTGTTCGTCGCGCTGAAGGCCTACCAGACCGAGAACAACGCGCAGGTCGGTCGCGGCAACGCCATCATGGCCGGCATGGCCAAGCCCTTCAGCCACGCCGAACTGAAGGCGATGGCCAGCTACATCGCCTCGCTGCCCAGCGACCTGAAGACGGTGCCGGAGTCGCGCTTCCGCTGATCCCCCGCTCCGCTGCCGTGAAAAGCCGCTGGTTTCCAGCGGCTTTTTTGTTGGTGCGGCGCACTCAAGTCGCGTGGAGGCAGGCCGATACTCATTGATGACGGCACCGCTGGCCGAGGGCCTCTCATGCTGAAGAAGATTCCTGTCGAAGAGTTGCGCCTGGGCATGCACCTGCACGCGATGTGCGGTGCCTGGCTCGACCATCCCTTCTGGCGGACCAAGTTCGTCCTGCGCGATCCGGCCGACCTGGAGAAGCTGCGCGTGAGCGCGGTCGACGAGGTGTGGATCGACGTGTCCAAGGGCCGTGACGTCGAGCTGGCAGAGACCGGGGTCGCGCCGCGCCGTGACGCCGCCGCTGCACGGGCGGCCGCTGTCCGGGCTGCGCCTCCCGCGGTCGAGCTGCCCGCGGCGCCGGCGCCAGCCGCTGCGACCGCCCGTGCCGAGCTCGGCGCCGAGCTGCAGCGTGCCTCGGCACTGGTCAACCAGTCGCGCCAGGCGGTCTCTTCGCTGTTCGCCGAGGCCCGCATGGGCCGCGCGCTCGACGCCGAGAAGTGCCTGCCCCTGGTCGACGAGATCGCTTCCTCGGTGTGGCGCAACCCCGGCGCCATCGTCAGCCTGGCGCGGCTGAAGACGCACGACGACTACACCTACATGCACTCGATGGCGGTGTGTGCGCTGATGGTCTCGCTGGGCCGGCAGCTCGGCATGGATGAAGGCGCCGCGCGCGAGGTCGGCCTGGCCGGCATGCTGCACGACATGGGCAAGGCGATGATGCCGCTCGAGGTGCTCAACAAGCCCGGCAAGCTGACCGACGCCGAGTACGAGATCATGAAGACGCACCCGCAGCATGGCTACGAACTGCTGCTCGAGGGCAAGGGCGTTGGCGAGGCGACGCTGGACGTGACCCTGCACCACCACGAGCGGCCGGATGGCAAGGGCTATCCGCATGGCCTGTCGGGTGACGCGCTGACGCGTGTGGCGCGCATGGGCGCGGTGTGCGACGTCTACGACGCCATCACCTCCAACCGGCCCTACAAGGCCGGCTGGGACCCGGCCGAGTCGATCGCCAGGATGGCCTCCTGGACCGGCCAGTTCGACCCCGCGATCTTCCAGGCCTTCGTCAAGAGCCTGGGCATCTACCCGATCGGCTCGCTGGTGCGCATGCGCTCGGGCAAGCTCGGCGTGGTGGTCGAGCAGAACGAAGCGTCACTGGTCGCGCCGAAGGTGAAGCTGTTCTTCTCGACGCGATCGAACATGCCGGTCGCGATCGAGCTGGTCGACCTGGCCTCGCCCGCGTGCAACGACGCGATCGTCGCGCGCGAGAGCAACGCGCAGTGGAAGTTTCCGCACCTCGACGAGCTGTGGGCCGGGCCTGAGGTTCTGCGCAAGCTGGGCAAGTAGCCCTCAGCCGGAGCGCCCGCCCGCCAGGTCGTCGAGGATCGGGCAGTCCGGCCGGTCGTCGCCCTGGCAGCAGTGCGCCAGGTGCTGCAGCGTGCGCCGCATCGCGTGCATCTCGTCGATGCGGCGCTGCAGGTCGGCGGCATGTTCCAGCGCGATGCGCTTGACGTCCTTGCTGCTGCGCCGGCGGTTGTGCCACAGGCCGAGCAGGATCTCGATCTCCGGCAGGCCGAAGCCGAGGTCGCGGGCTCGGCGGATGAAGCGCAGCGTGTGCACGGTGGCCTCGTCGTACTGGCGGTAGCCCGACTCCGTGCGCGGCACCTTCGGCAGCAGACCGAGCTCCTCGTAGTGGCGGATCATCTTGGCCGACACGGCCGACTGCTTCGAGGCTTCGCCGATGTTCATGGCTTCGAGCCCCATCGCTTGAGCAGCAGCGCGTTGCTCAGCACGCTGACGCTGGACATCGCCATCGCCGCGCCGGCCACCACCGGGTTGAGCAACCCGAAGGCCGCCAGCGGAATGCCGACGACGTTGTAGAAGAAGGCCCAGAACAGGTTCTGGCGGATCTTCGCGGTGGTGCGGCGCGAAATGTCGATCGCCTGCGCCACCAGCGCCGGGTCGCCGCGCATCAGCGT
>NZ_CALRZC010000194.1:0-16073 GCF_943372545.1 Variovorax sp. YR752
AACAGCTCTTCGCCCTTGCCGTAGTTTCCGGTGGCGACCAGGTAGGCGGCGTATTGGGCCGCCACGGCCTTGGACGCATCTTTCTCCTGAAGCGGCTGGTAGATGACCGAGGCCAGCTTTTCAGCGCTGTGCCCGGAAGCTTTTAGCGCCTCCCACTCGTCATGAGCCACCGCCATTGCCGCGACTTCGTCGGCTTCGTCTAGGCGTTCGCCCTTGGTATCGGCGAGCTTGGCAAGCTGAATCGCGGTGAACATCAGCTCGGCGCATCCGTAGAGTGCAAGGTCGTACTCAAAGGTCCAGCGGTCCGAGACGCACACGACGGTGTTTCCACCCTGTGCGCGGTCCTCCTTAGCCTTGACCAGGGAATCGATTTCCGTATCGGTGTACTCGGACTCGAATCGCTTCTTCGTGCCGGCTTTGACCACGTAGTCGTTGGCGACATCCGGCACAACATCGCGGTCTGTGAGGCATGCCACGGGTATCGGTACCTTGACCGTCTCATCAGCTCGCTGAAGAACCCTTGCGTAGTGATACAGGCCAACGTTACCGACGTTGACCATCGACACGCCGTGCCGGGAGAAGGACCGGTCGCACGCTTCCGCCAGCGCCGGGAGCAGTAGAGCCTCGGCTGGCCCTTCGACAATCGCCACACCACGGGCAAAGAACAGGTTCGCTTTGGTCGCGTCGATGAACCGCCGCAGGAACTCGTAGTCGCTCTTCTTCAGCCTTGTCTTGTCGTGAGCCAGGCTGTAGAGGTGGGCGCGGTGCACCAGCGTCATGCTGCCAACGTCGGCACTTGCGGCCAGCGACGGGCTGTGGGTTGTCATGACGACCTGGACCCTTCGCTTGCCTTCGTCCGGTTTGGTAGCGCTCTGCTCCAGCAATCGCTGGACGCGCTCCTGGAGTTGCGGATGCAGGTGGGCTTCCGGCTCCTCCACCAATAGCAGCGCGAGTTCCTCTCCATCCCGAAGTAGCACCAGTTCCGTGGCCATGAAGAGGGCGTTGTTGTACCCAAGGCCCCGAGCGCATCGCTCGTCGGGATGGATGCCCGTCGACGGCAACAAGCTGAGTTCGAACTTCTCGAGGATGGGCTGCAAGGCCAGGTCCGGTGCAATCTGAATCCGCGAAGACAACTCATCCCCAGCAAATGCGAACTTGTTCAGGTAGTTGTCGTTGATGTCCTTCTCGACGCCCTTGATGACCTCGTGCTCTCCGAGGTGGTGTTGGGCGAAGGCCATAAGGCCCACTAGGTTCTTCGGGACTTCCTTCGGCGTCGCAACGACGAAGTCGTTCTTCTCCTGCCCACCGATGCTCTTGTGCGCGCCGAGAATCTGGGACAGCCGGGACTGACGCCCCGGCTGAAGCTCGGCCTCGGCGTCTCGCAGCGGCCGCAGGTATGTTGCTCGGACAAGTTCCCGTACAGCCGACCCAATCTCCGGCCCGACGCCGCCGCTGCCGGCGCGGGTCACCGCGTCGACGCGTCCGCGCTTGTTGTCCTGGGGCGGAATCCATCGCGCTTGCACATGGAGGATGAGGTTTCTGGACCCGTCCGCCTCGTGGGTGAGCCACTCCAGCACGGCGGCTTCTTGGTCGGCGCTTAGGTCGGCGAGCGTCGCTTCGATGAACAGCGAGGTCGCGCGCTTCGAGCCGTTGACGTGAAAGTCGGTCTCAAACAGTCGGACGAATTCGTAGCTCGTGGTCCACAGCACGTGCCGGATGGCGTCGACTACCGCGGTCTTGCCGGCGTCGTTCTCCCCGACAAGGATGTTCATCCCGGGGGATAGCTCCCAATCCAAGGTCGGCGAGGCGGTGCCGTCGCCGAACGCGCGAAAGTTGCTCGCACGAATGCGCTTTAGGTACATGCGGTCTCCCTACGTCGCATTGCTCTGTGCGACTGACACGCAGCATAGCAACCGCTTTGCGTCAGTGAGACCTCAGTGAATGGTCCGGGCGAGTGTCTTCGCAGTGTGCTCTGGCAGGACTTCGTAGATGAGCTGATACGCCATGGCCGACGCGGACTCTAGTCGCGTGAATCTGCTTGACCCGAAGTGGTGTTGGCCACGACAAGTCGCGCAAGCGAATCCGGGAGGTTCGACAACCATCCGAGTCTCACCTGCTCACTTGGAGCCTGGCCCACTATCAGCGCCGCCCCCGGCACAGGCTGCAAGTCTGGTGGGTCCAACAGTCTTCGTGCCATCGACTATGGCGAGTACTTCCACTCCGCTGCCAGTTCGGAGATGCACGCTTCCTGCACTGCTGAGCTCGTCTCCCGCATAGAAGCACTCAATCGGCTCTGGCGCCCAAACGCGATACATTGGGCGCCGGAGCCCAGAGAGACGCCGGCAGGCACCTAGCGGTGAGCGGCGCTTCTAGACTTGATGCCCTTCGCAGACTTTGAGGACGTAGTACGCCTCGCCTTTGAAGTGTTGGCCGTGGACTTTGTGGCGTCGATGACCTTAATCCCATGCTGGGCTGCCCATGCTCGCATGTCCGCGTCCGTCATTGGCTTCGGGAAGAGCTCCGTTTCCTCTTGCTGCTCGATGTCCGTCGCGACGGACCGCAGCGAGTTGGCCGCATCCTTGGCTGTGAGGAAGCAACGAGAGCCGACCAGGGCCAAGTAGTTGGTGAGCGCCGTTTCGAGAGCGCTGAACTGAAGTTCGCGATGGTTCAGCTTGCGCTTCAACACGAGCGCTTCAGCGACTTCGTCGCCAGTGGGCAACTCTTCGATTTCATCGATGAGACCAAGTTCGAACTCCTGCTGGCACTGGCGTGAAAGCGCGGCGGCCAGTAGGCCGATGGACTTGAGATAGCTGGCGGCGTTCTTGAAGTCGCCCATGGAGAGGTTGCCCGTGACGTCCTTGAACAGGGATTCGAGGATGTTCAAGTGCTTGTCAAGGTTCGCGGACATCGTAGGTCCTTCGGCGGCTTGTGTTGCTTTGGATTTGGCGTTCGTCATGAGGCTCCTTTGTTGACTCGGCGAGGTGTTCGCGAGAGGGGTTATGGTTTGCTCAGCACTCTCCCAAACCGAGTGTTGACCTGATGGCTAGCGGGAACGAGTTTGAGCGCACTCGAAAGCAGGTCTGACCCCCACTTCGCGCACATCTCTTGCCGCCTTGCGCCGGCCAATGACGCGGCGAGGAACGCCTCGTCAACTTGTCTGGTGAACCAAGCCTCATCGCGAATCGCAATGTCGAGTGACGCGCGCCGGCGTTCGAGCGCGGCAGACTGAAGTGGCTTGGGTGGGCCGATACGATGGCTGTGTTCGGGAAACGTCGACAGGTGAACGTCGACGTAGTTCGCGCCAAGAACCCAGGCCACCAAGCCGGCGATGTGTCCGTCGCCTACTTTGACCGAGAGGCCGTGGAATGTCAGCTCGGCTCGGCAAGCCCCGGGTTGCACTACCGCAGAGGACGGTACATGCTTACGCGGGAGTGCGGCAACTACGAGCTTGGCGCCGCCACGGGACTGGGTGGTTGCTTGGCGCTGAGGATGTTGGGCGTGCGCGGTGTCGGCTGCGGGCATTCAGGTGCACGAAGCAATTGGTCTTTGGCTTGCATCGGCACCTGGGACCGAACCTTTAGCACTATGTGCACAATCTGGGCATGCCGAACCTAGCGACCATCCTCAAAGCTGAAGTTTCCCGACTCGCGCGCAAAGAACTGCGGGCAGAGTCTGAGGCGTTGAAGAAGACAGTTTCGAGCCAGCGAGCCGAGCTTGTCGCCATGAAGCGGCGGCTTCAGGACCTCGAGAAGCTGGTCCGAGCCTTGGCCAAGGGGAGTGAGAAGAGGCCTACCGGTAAGGCGAGTTCGGGTGAGCCGGGGCCTGCAGCTGATGAGGGTGTCCGTTTCAGCGCGAAGGGCATGGCCAGTAATAGGCGCCGCTTGGGCCTGAGCGCCTCGGACTTTGGGATGTTGGTCGGCGCGACCGGGCAGTCGGTCTACCAGTGGGAAGCTGGCAAGTCCAAGCCCAGGGCCAAGAGCCTGAGCGCAATCGCAGGCCTGCGCGGCATCGGGAAGAAGGAAGCCGCGGCGCGGTTGGCTGCGATGAAGGGCGGCGCCTAGAAGCTGTCCGGAGTCATGCTCGCTGCGCTGATTACTCCCCGCGGCAAATCGCGATGAACTCTTCCCCCAAGCGCTGCACTTCGGCTTCTTGAGCCCTTTGGGCCGACGGCTGGCACCAGAACTTGTCGCTGTTCCAGTTGAGCGTGCGGTTGCTGCCGTCAGAGACCTGAGTGAAGAAGCCCCAGTACCAAAGGTCGTCCCAGACCAGCATCTCTTCTGCTGAGTAGACCTTCGACAGTGCTTTGTTGACAGTTACGAAGTCTGCTTCTTCCAAGCCCAGATTCTTGAAGATGCAAGTGATGACCGAGTCGACGGGTAGGTAGACGGTGTCGTTCGTTAGCGGCGCTGCGGCTGCGTCGGCATCCCGAAGGAAGTGCAGGTACCTGGGCCCGCGATGGATTTCGATGGTGCCCTTCACAAAGAGGGCCGAAGTCTTAGGCCCCCAGCCTGGTTGCTCAGCCAGGGCGTGAAACAGCCGGTCCCAGGGGCCAGCCCCCTGCTTGGCGATGCCCCGAGCGTTCTCAAAGTGCCGAGACAGGTTGGCAAGCCGAACAGCCCCCGAGGGCGTGAACGCCGCGAACTCTCGCCAGAACTTGCCGAGCTTCCCCAGCTTCGGCGCTGACTGGGAATTAGCCGTCATGTGCAAGAGTGCTTCCAGGCGCGCCAGCGGACCGTCGCAATGAGCGAGTGCTCGACGGTACTCGTCCTGCTGGAAGACGGCGTTCCAGCTGTGATTGCGCTGGAGGAACTGAAATAGTCGAGCGAGCCGCCTAGATTGAAGAGCCACATCGCATCGTAGCTTCCAATGGCGCAGCGACAGTCGGCATCTCCCGAGTTCGAGCGCTCTAAGGGGCAGCACGCCGCTGTGGCGCATCGCGACGGCAGGCGGCGAGCTGAGCGAGTGCGGCCATCCGATAGCGGAAAAGCGTCGAACCTGGCCAAAGCAAGGCGGAAAGACGTGAAACGTGGCCAGTGCAAAGTGGAAGACTGTCAAACACGGCCAGCCTTAAGCGGAAGGCGTCGAACGCGGCCCGGGGAGACGGATGCGCGCTTTGTGCGCTCGGGTTGCGCCACCCCCTGCTAAGGCAGACACTGACGAGCTTAGGTCGCATGCGCCATGGCACTCCCGCACGCTTCACCCGGTCAGCCACTCGATGTCCGCCCACTGGGCGGGCGGCTAAGCACCGAAAGGACATCGGCACTTTTCAAGTCGGCCGACCTTGAAGTCATGCGCCTCGTCCTCGTCCGAGGCAAGTCGTTGCCTCCGCACCAGGTGCTCGGCGAAATCACGATTCACTGTCTAGAGGGCAGCCTGGAGGTTGAGCTTGACGACAAGACGGTGAGGCTGGAGCCCGGTGAGCTGCTGTTCCTGACAGGCGGGGCCACGCACGGAGTCAAAGCCCTGAGCGACGCGAGCGCGCTGGTCACCGTCGCGCACAAGTCGTGACCGCCGCGGTCCTGCCCGTGGACCGCCCAGCGCGGGCATGGGCGATGCCGAGGGCTACGGAGGCACAAGCCCACGGAAGCGAAAGGCCACTTGCCTGAGTGGTTCGACAGAGAAAGTCCTTGCCCGAGAGGGACTTAGTCGTTGCCTGCGAGACCGGCCATTCCATAGTGGAAATCTGCGAAAGCGGACAGGCGATGGAGGAAAATCATGAGCCTAGCCTCCATAATCTGGTCGAGCGCGGCCAACTGATGGCGGAAAGCTCGGCTGCTCGTTGGTGTTTTCCACAACGATCGAAGCCCGCCACGAGCGGGCTTCGTCGTTTCTGGCTCAGCGCTGGGCCTGGCTCGGCGCCGCACCCCGCGGGGAGGTGCACGCGCGCTCCAGCGTCTGCGAGGGCCGCTCGGCGAACTGCTGGCGGTAGTCGCTGCTGAACTGGCTGAGGCTCCAGAAGCCGTGCCGGGCTGCTGCGTCCTGCACCTTCGTGGCACGGCCTGCGCGCAAGTCGCGACGCACCGCATTGAGCCGCAACGCCCTCAGGTAGAGGACCGGGCTGGTTCCCGCCACGGTCTCGAACGCGTACTGCAGCGTGCGCCGGCTCACGTGAAGCCGCGCGCACAGATCGGGTACGGTGGGTACGGCATCGGCCTGCGAGATCGTCGCCTCGCAGGCGGCGCGCACGAGTCTGCGGCGCCGTTCGAAGCTCAGGCACTCATGGCTGTCGGCCTGCGGCGTCGCCAGTACGGCGAGCAGCGACTCGAGCACCGCGTGCTGGGCGAAGCGGCGCGACTGGGCGCTGGCGTGGCAGTTCCGCCCCGCAACCCCCTCGCCAACCAGTTGCGACAGGCCGTGCACCAGTTGCGCGCGTGCCTCGGGAGGGCAGGCCAGCCACGTGGGGTGCTCCAGCGCGTCGCCGTTCAACGCCGTGCCGAGCGCCTGCGCCACCTCGTGCAGGCTCGTGCGGCTGGCCACGATGCCGAGGATGTCGTGCCTGTCCGGCGTCGAGAGTTCGAACTCGGCTGGATTGCCGCTGACCATCACGCCACCTTCGCCGACCAGGTGACCCTCGATGCGCGATCCGTCGTGGGCGAGCGTCACGCCGCACCACACCGTGCCCGGGCGGATCGAACAGGCCTGGCGCACCGCGTGGCTGGTGCGTTCGCGGAACACCTGCACGTCGTCGAACCACAACTCGGCGATCTCTCCGCGGAAGGCACCGCGCGAGAGCTGGTCGTAGCGCTGCTGCCAGCCGGCGAGATTCGCGGCGTGTTCGTCAACGTCGTTCGCCAGGGCCTGGCGTGCGGCCGGCGCTGAAAGCGACGAATGCAATGCGGCTTTGGCCATGCGCATCTCCCGCAAGGTTTGCCAAATCTCGATAACGCCCGCATTCGGTTCGGTCCGAGACTTCCGAGCGCGTCCTGAGAGACGTCTTTGCAAGCGCCGGGCCACTTCACTCTGGTGCACGGCGACACAGCGAATCAACCCGAGGGAACCACACCATGACTACATCCGCCAGCCCCACGTTGAACAAGACGCTGGGCACGTTTCAACTGTGGGGCATCGCCGTGGGCCTCGTCATCTCTGGCGAGTACTTCGGTTGGAGCTACGGTTGGGCCTCGGCGGGCACGCTGGGCTTCCTGGTCACCTCGCTGTTCATCGCGCTGATGTACACGACCTTCATCTTCAGCTTCACCGAGCTGACCACCGCGATTCCGCATGCCGGGGGGCCGTTCGAGTACAGCCGGCGCGCCTTCGGGCCGACCGGCGGCTTCATCGCCGGATTCGCCACGCTGGTCGAGTTCGTCTTCGCGCCACCGGCCATCGCGCTGGCGATCGGCGCCTACGTCAACGTGCAGTTCCCGGCACTCGACCCGAAGTGGGTCGCGGTCGGCGCCTACGTGATCTTCATGTCGCTGAACATCGCCGGCATCACCATCGCGGCGAGCTTCGAGCTGATCGTCACGCTGATCGCCATCTTCGAGCTACTGGTCTTCATGGGCGTGGTCGCGCCGGGCTTCTCGGTGGCGAATTTCGTCAAGGGCGGCTGGTCGGGCGCCGACAGCTTCAGCATCGGCTCGATCAGCGGCATCATCGCGGCGATCCCGTTCGCGATCTGGTTCTTCCTGGCGATCGAGGGTGTGGCGATGGCGGCCGAAGAGGCCAAGACGCCGCGCCGCTCGATCCCGATCGCCTACATCGGCGGCATCCTGACGCTGGTGGCGCTGGCCACCGGCGTGATGGTGTTCGCCGGCGGTTCGGGCGACTGGGCCAAGCTCTCGAACATCAACGACCCCCTGCCGCAGGCGATGAAGACCATCGTCGGAGAGAACAGCGGCTGGCTGCACATGCTGGTGTGGCTGGGCCTGTTCGGGCTGGTGGCCTCGTTCCACGGCATCATCATCGGCTACTCGAGGCAGATCTTCGCGCTGTCGCGCGCCGGCTTCCTGCCGCCGCTGTTGGGCAAGGTCCACCCGACGCGGCACACGCCGCACATCGCCATCCTGGCCGGCGGTGCGGTCGGCATCGCAGCGATCTTCAGCGACGAGCTGATCAAGATCGGCGGCCAGACGCTGACGGCGAACATCGTCACCATGTCGGTGTTCGGCGCGATCGTCATGTACATCATGAGCATGGCCAGCCTGTTCAAGCTGCGCGCCAGCGAGCCGAAGCTGGAGCGCCCGTTCAGCGCGCCGTTGTTCCCGATCTTCCCGGCCTTCGCGCTGGGCGCGGCTGTGCTGTGCCTGCTGACCATGGCCTGGTTCAACCCGATCGTGGCCGGCCTGTTCGTTGGCGCGATGGGGATCGGCTACGCCTACTTCCTGACCACCGCGACGCGGCGCAGCGCCGCACTGGCGGCCGCGGCGTAGCATTCTCGCCATGCCGGTCTACAGCCATGCCGTCGGCGTTCGCAACCACCGCTTCGACGGCTTGCGGATGCTGCTGGCGCGCGCCACGCCGGAGCGATCCGGCGACCACCTCGCCGGCGTGGCGGCCGGCTCGGCCGAGGAGCGCGCGGCGGCGCAGATGGCCCTGGCCGAGGTGCCGCTGCGCCAGTTCCTCAACGAGGTGGTGGTGCCCTACGAGGACGACGAGGTCACGCGGCTGATCATCGACAGCCACGATGCGCAGGCCTTCGCGGCCGTGGCCCACCTGACCGTCGGCGGTTTCCGCGAGTGGCTGCTGTCGGACGATACCGATGGCGAGGCGCTCGCGGCGTTGGCCAGGGGCCTGACGCCCGAGATGGTCGCTGCCACCTCGAAGATCATGCGCAACCAGGATCTGATCCAGGTCGCGCGCAAGGTGTGCGTGCGCAGCCGCTTCCGCAACACCATCGGGCTGCCGCGGCGCTTGTCGACACGCCTGCAGCCCAACCACCCGACCGACGACACCGCCGGCATCGCCGCCAGCCTGCTCGACGGCCTGCTCTACGGCAGCGGCGATGCTGTCATCGGCATCAATCCGGCGACCGACAACGTGCCGCAGGTGATGCGCCTGCTGCAGATGCTCGACGCGGTGATCACGCGCTACCAGATCCCGACGCAGAGCTGCATCCTGACCCATGTGACGAACACGCTGCAGGCGATCGAGCGTGGCGCGCCGGTCGATCTCGTCTTCCAGTCCATCGGCGGCACCCAGGCCACCAACACCAGCTTCGGCATCGACCTGGCGCTGCTCGCCGAGGCGCGCGCCGCAGCGCTGTCGCTGCGCCGTGGCGCAGACTTCGACGGCGCGCGCGGCGACAACGTCATGTACTTCGAGACCGGCCAGGGCAGCGCGCTGTCCGCCAACGGCCACCACGGTTGCGACCAGCAGACCATCGAGGCGCGCGCCTACGCCGTGGCACGGCGGTTCGAGCCGCTGCTCGTCAACACCGTGGTCGGATTCATCGGGCCGGAGTATCTGTACGACGGCAAGCAGATCATCCGCGCCGGACTGGAAGACCACTTCTGCGGCAAGCTGCTCGGCCTGCCGATGGGCTGCGACATCTGCTACACCAACCACGCCGAGGCCGACCAGAACGACATGGACGTGCTGCTCACCGTGCTCGGCGTGGCCGGCTGCAGCTTCATCATGGGCATCCCGGGTTCGGACGACGTGATGCTCAACTACCAGACCACCTCGTTCCACGACGCGCTCTACGCGCGGCGTGTGCTCGGCCTGCGCCCGGCGCCGGAGTTCGAGGCCTGGCTGGAGCGCATGGACATCTTCGAACCCAATGCGAGTGCGAAGCTGGCACGGCACGCGGGCGGCGCGCCGCCGGGCTTCGCCCATGCGCTGCCGGCTCCGCGCTGAGGATCCGACGGACATGCCCCGCGAACCGAAGCCACCCGCCACAACGTCGTCCTCGGTGATCGACAACCCGTGGCGTGCGCTGCGACGCCACACGCCGGCGCGCATCGGCCTCGGGCGGGCCGGCGTCAGCCTGCCGACGGCCGCGCAGCTCGACTTCCAGCTCGCGCATGCGCAGGCGCGCGATGCCGTCCACCGCCCGCTCGACGTGGCCGCGCTGCGCGGCGAGATCGAGGCGCTGGGCCTGCCGACGCTGGCCCTGCACAGTGCTGCCAGCACGCGGCCGATCTACCTGCAGCGGCCCGACCTCGGCCGGCAGCTCGGCGCGGCGTCGCGTGAGCAGCTAGAGGCGCTGCGCAGCCGGCGGCAAGCGCAGGGCGGCGCGCCGCACGACATCGCGATCGTGATTGCCGACGGGCTCTCAGCGCTCGCCGTCCAGCGCCACGCCGCGCCGCTGATCGCCGCGCTGCGCGCTGAACCGGCGGCTGCACGCTGGTCGATCGCGCCAGTGGCCGTGGTCGAGCAGGGTCGCGTGGCGGTGGGCGACGGCATCGGCGAGCTGCTCGACGCGCGCATCGCCGTCGTGCTGATCGGCGAACGGCCGGGGCTCAGTTCACCGGACAGTCTGGGCATCTACCTCACCTGGGCGCCGCGCATCGGGCGCCACGACGCCGAGCGCAACTGCCTCTCGAACGTGCGGCCCGAGGGCCTGGGTTACGCGCAGGCCGCCGCCAGGCTCGCCTATCTGCTCGATGAGGCGCTGCGCCGCGGGCTGACCGGCGTCGGCCTCAAGGACGAGAGCGGCGCAGCCGGCGAGGCGATCGCGGCACAGCCCAACTTCCTGCTCGGCGAACGTTGAACGGCGCCGCGGCTCAGAAGCTGGAGCGCGTCTTGACCAGGAACTGCACCTTCTTGATGTCCGCCGTCGCATCGATCGGGAACGCCAGGTCGATGTGCAGCACGTTGCCGAAGGCGGCCCGCGAACTGACGATGCGCAGGCCCACACCGGCATTGCGCAGCCATCCCGGGTTGAGCGTGTTGACGTTGTCGCCGCCCCAGGCGCGACCGACGTCGAGGAACGCGGCGCCGCCGACGCGGAACAGCTGCCAGACGTAGAGGTCGGTGTAGAAGCGTTCCTCCACCGTGAGCAGCGCGCGCCGCGTGCCGCTCTGGTAGCGCAGCGGGTAGCCGCGCAGCCCGTTGTCGCCGCCGAGCAGCAGCGCATCGAGCAGTTGCGGGCGCGTCAACAGGTCGGCCGAGGCAGAGGCGTAGAAGAGCCAGTGCGAGCCCTGGCGCATGTAGTACTGCGACTGCGCGGACAGGCGCTGGCGGCGCATGCGACCGTCGTCGACCTCTCCCGACAGCTGTGCAGACGCGACGAGCAGGTGGTCGTCGGCCAGCTCGTAGCCGCGGTCGATCGATGCCGCGTAGAGCCACGGCGAGCGCGACGAGCCGAGCCGCCGGGAGGCACGGCTGACCTGAACGGCGGCCGCGAGGCCGAGCGCGAAGAACTCGGGGCGTCCGATCAGGTTGCGGTTGAGCGAGCGCTCGAAGCGATCCTCGATCAGCGTGTAGCGAACGAAGGGCATGACGAGCTTGTCGTCGGCCGGCAGCGATGCCGGCGCAACGAGCCCGGGCTCCGCTGCGAAGCGGTCCTCGCGCAGGCGCAGCCCGGCCGTGTAGCGTTGCACCCAGCCGTCGCGCAGACCGGCTGACCAGCCGCCGAACACGTCGGCCCGGCGCGCTACCCGGCGGTACTGGCTGACCACGTTGCCGGCGTTGTAGACCGAATCGATGCGATCGTCGTCGGACGCGGTCGCTCCCGCGGTCCAGCGGGTGTCGAGCGCGTAGAAGGGCCGCACCACCGACAGCGCATCGCGTCTGCCGTCGCTGTTGCGCGCGTGCTCGTAGCTGACCGACGTCCAGGTGCCGAAGGCGCGACTGTTCGAGAACTGGAACTCCGTGCTGGTGCGGTCGACCTCCTTCGAGCGGCCGATCGCGATCGACGTGCCGGTGCCGAACACGTTGTAGTCGCGCAGCATGAAGCCACCGGTGGTCTCGCCGCCGGAGCGTCCGGCGCTCAGCCCCGGGTCGAGTGACCAGGTGTCGCGCGTTGCCACCTCGATGTCGACCACGCCGTCGTGATAGTCCACCGGCCGGATGTGCACGTCGTAGAGGTAGCGGTTGCCGCGCAGCAGGCGCTCGGTCTCCTCGATCACGCGCACGGAAACCGTGTCGCCGCGCTTGAACAGCAGCGTGCGTTCGATCACGCCGGGGCGTGTCGGGATGTGCAGGCGGTTGGCGGCGCGGAAGAGTGCGTTGTCTTCCTTCGGGTCGGTCGTGTCGAAGATCGGCCCGGGCACGACGCGGATCACCCCGATGCGTGCCCCCGCCGCCTCCAGCTCGGCGAAGCCGGGCGCAGTGGCCGGCGACGGCTCGGCCCGGGCCGCCTCGCCCGCCAGCAGAGCCAGGGCCAGGACCAGGACGAACGGAGCGAGCAGGGGGCGCAGCGTCAGCACAGGCTGCGAGGGTACGACAGCATGGCCGCACTGTGCCTGCCGGGCGTTGTCCGCACCTTAACGTGCGTCAGCGCAGCGGCGGTGGCCGCGGCCGAAGCGAGTGAGCCAGAAAACTGGATGCGCAATCCAGTAAACTGGACGAATGAACATCAACACCTTGATCGGCAGGCGCATCAGGCAGTTGCGCGAGGCGCGCGGCTGGAGCCTCGAGGCGCTGGCCGAGCGCAGCGGCGTCAGCCGCTCGAACATCTCGCTGATCGAGCGTGGCGAGAGCAGCCCGACGGCGACTGTGCTCGACCGGCTGGGCGCCGGCCTGGGCGTGACAATGGCCTCGCTGTTCGAGGCGACGGCAGAGGCTTCTGCCGAGCCGTCGCCGCTGGCCCGCGTGGCCGAGCAGCCGCTGTGGACGGATCCGGACTCCGGCTACGTGCGGCGCAACGTCTCGCCGCCCGGCGTCTCGCCGATCCAGCTTGTCGACGTGCTGTTCCCGCCGGGGCGGCGTGTCGCGTACGACAACGCTGCGCGCGGCGAGGTCCACCAGCAGGTGTGGATGATCGACGGTGTGATGGAACTCACCGTCGGCACCACACGTTGGTACCTGGAAGCTGGCGACTGCCTGGCGATGACGCTGGACGAGCCGATCGCCTACCGCAACCCGGGCACCGCCGCCGCGCGCTATCTCGTGGCGCTGTCGACGCCGACGATGCCAAAGCCACGGAGAGCGCCATGAGTGCAGGCTTGCGCATCCGCCGCCTCGCCGCTGACGAAGCGGCGAGGCACGTCGACGCACTGGCCGATGTGCTGCTCGACTGTGTGGAAGGCGGTGCCTCGGTCAGCTTCATGTGGCCGCTGGCGCGCGAGCGCGCGCGGGCGTTCTGGCGCGGCGTGGCCGAAGGCGTGCGGGCCGGCGAACGTGTGCTGCTGATCGCCGAGGACGCCGCCGGGCGGATCGTCGGCACCGTGCAGCTGATCGTCGCCCAGCCCGACAACCAGCCGCATCGCGCCGACGTGGCGAAGATGCTGGTGCACCGCGGCGCGCGGCGGCGCGGGCTGGCGCGGCAACTGCTCCTGGCCATCGAGCAGGCCGCCCGCGAGGAGGGCAAGACGGTGCTGGTGCTCGACACCGTCACCGGCGGCGATGCCGAGCGCCTGTATGCGCGCGGCGGCTGGCAGGCGGTCGGCACGATCCCGAACTACGCGCTGATGCCGGACGGCCGCCCCTGCGCGACCACCTACTTCCACAAGCAACTCTAGGCGCTGGCCCCGGCCTGCAGCCCGCGCAGGTAGGCGTCGATCGCCTGTTCACCCACGCGCACCAAGTCGAAGGCCTCGGGGTCGATCATCCAGTTGCTGATCAGCCCGTCGATCAGGGAGTGGATGCCCAGCGCCGCCGTGCGCGCCGGGACGGCCGCCTTCCACAGGCCCAGCCGCGCCGCGCGGCGGAAGCCGCGCTCGACGTTCTCGACGCGCCGCTGCAGCCCCGTCAGGCGCCGCTCGCGCACGCCGCGCAGCGCGTTGCCGTGTTCGACCTTGAACAGTGCGCTCTCGAACACGCGGCGCGCCTGGGGATCGTTCACCGTGGCGCGCAGCGCAGCCACGAAGCTGCCGCGGATCTGCGCCACCGGGTCGTCGAGCGTGCGCTCGCCGCTGCGCAGGATCTCGCTCTCCAGCGGCAGCGTGGCGCGGTTCATCATCGCGTTGAACAGGTCGGCCTTGTTCCTGAAGTGCCCGTAGACCGCGCCGCGCGTCACGCCGGCCGCCGCCGCCACGTGCTCCAGCGAGGTGCGCGACACCCCGCGGCGATGGAACTCGCGCTCCGCCATGTCGAGGATGTGCTCGCGGGTGCGCTGCGCCTCCTCCTTGGTCCGGCGTGCCATCGTCGACTCAGCCCGCGTCTGACATACATTCACACATGTATGTATAGTAGCTTCACTGCACGCGGCGTCGGGAGGCGCCGGACGCAACAAGGGGAAAACATGTCAGCGTGGCGGGGCCTCCATCTCTCGTTTCTGTCGATCGCCGCGGCCATGCTGCTGGTGGCCTGTGGGCCCAAGCCGGGAGCGAGTGCGCCGGCGGCCGCGCCGCCGCCCGAGGTCGGCGTCGTCGTGGCCACCAAGGGCAGCGTCGGCCTGGTCACCGAGCTGCCCGGCCGCACCGAAGCCTCACGCATCGCCCAGGTGCGCGCGCGCGTCGCCGGGGTGGTGCAGCGTCGCCTGTTCAACGAAGGCAGCGACGTCAAGGCCGGCCAGCCGCTTTTCCGCATCGACGACGCGCCGTACCGTGCCACGCTGGCTTCGGCGCAGGCGGCGCTGGCCCGCGCCGAGGCCAACCTGATGCAGACGCGCACCCAGGCCGAGCGCTACAAGCCGCTGGCCGAGGCCAATGCGGTGAGCCAGCAGGAGTACATCGCTGCGCAGGCGGCCTTCAAGCAGTCCGAGGCCGATGTCGCGTCGGCCAAGGCAGCGCTGCAGACGGCACAGATCAACCTCGGCTACGCGGCAGTCAACGCGCCAATTTCCGGGCGCATCGGCCGGGCGCTGGTCACCGAAGGGGCGCTGGTCGGGCAGGGCGAAGCGACGCAGCTCGCCGTGGTGCAGCAGATCGACCCGCTGTACGTCAACTTCACGCAGAGCGCTGCCGAGGTGCTTCGCCTGCGCGCGGCGATCGCCAGCGGGCGCTACCAGGCGGCCAACGGCGCGGTGCCGGTCACCGTGACGCTGGACGACGGCGGCCTGCCGCCGCAGCGCGGCAGGCTGCTGTTCTCCGACCTGACGGTCGATCCGAGCTCCGACCAGATCACGCTGCGCGCCGAACTGCCGAACCCGAAGGGCGCGCTGCTGCCGGGGCTGTACGTGCGCGTGCGCCTCGAGCAGGCGCAGGTGTCCTCGGCCATCCTGCTGCCGCAGCAGGCGGTGCAGCGCGGCAGTGCCGGCGACACGGTGATGGTCGTCGATGCCGAGGGCAAGGTCGCCACGCGCCCGGTCAGGGTCAGCATGGGCCAGAACCGGCAATGGGTGGTGCTCGACGGCCTGGCCGGCGGCGAACAGGTGGTGGTCGACGGCTTCCAGAAGGTCCGCCCCAACGCGGCGGTGAAGCCGGTGCCGTGGCAGGCTGCCGCGTCGGTGCCCGCGGCGACCGCCCCGGCCTCTGCGGCCTCGCGCTGAGGAGCCCGCATCCATGGCGCAGTTCTTCATCGACCGGCCCATCTTCGCGTGGGTCATCGCGCTGTTCATTCTGGTCATCGGCGGCGTCGCGATCACGCAGCTGCCGGTGGCGCAGTACCCACCGGTGGCGCCGCCGTCCATCGTCGTCAACGTCGGTTACCCCGGTGCCTCGGCGCAGACGCTGGAGGACAGCGTCATCGCGGTGATCGAGCGCGAGATGAACGGCTCGCCCGGCCTGGCCTACTTCGAGTCGGTCACGCAGGCCGACGGCACCGGCAGCATCACGTTGAGCTTCGAGCCCGGCACCAACCCCGACCTCGCGCAGGTCGACGTGCAGAACCGCCTCTCCCGCGCCACGCCGCGGCTGCCGCAGGCGGTCACGCAGCAGGGCGTGCGGGTCGACAAGGCGAACCCGAACTTCCTGCTGTTCGTCATCCTGTCCAGCGACAAGGGCGTGCTCGACCCGGTGGCGCTGGGCGACTTCGCCTCGCGCAACGTGGTGCCCGAGATGCAGCGTGTGCCGGGGGTCGGCCAGGCGCAGCTGTTCGGCACCGAGCGTGCGATGCGCATCTGGATAGACCCGGCCAAGCTGGTC
>NZ_CALRZC010000195.1:0-15958 GCF_943372545.1 Variovorax sp. YR752
CACGACGGCCTGTTCGTCGTCGGCTTCGAACTGCCGCCCGACATGCCCTGGCCGCCCGCCGGTTTGCCCGCATCAGCGGCGCGCATCGACGGCAGCGCCCCGGCGCGCCGCGCACTGCTCGACCAGCTTGCGCAAGTCCATCCGCGCACGGTGCTGCTCGTCTGCCATGCGGCGTCGAGCCCCGACCGCGGCACCGAGCGCTTCCTGCGCGAGGTGCTGATGCATTGCGGCGAATGCCGCCTCTGGCTGGCCGACGCGCCGAGCGCCGCCGCCACGCAACGCTGGCGCGACTGGCTGCGCGACGCCGGGCTGGCCCACGTGGTCGCGAGCGACCGGCTCGATGCCGTCTTCACGGAAGGCACCGCCACCGCATGACACCCCCGATCCGCATCGCCGTCGTCGGCCACACCAACGCGGGCAAGACCTCGCTGCTGCGCACGCTCACGCGGCGCGTGAGCTTCGGCGAAGTGTCGCAGCGCCCCGGCACCACGCGCCATGTCGAGTCGGTCGATCTCGAGGTGAACGGCCAACCGGCCGTGCGCTTCTTCGACACGCCGGGCCTCGAAGACGCGGTCGCGTTGCGCGAGCACCTGGCCGGCCTCGACGCCGCCGCGCAAGCCACGCCGCCCGAGCGCATTCGCCGCTTTCTGCAGGGCCCCGAGGCGCAGGGCGTGTTCGAGCAGGAGGCCAAGGTGCTGCGCGCGATGCTCGACATCGACGCCGCCTTTCTCGTGATCGACGTGCGCGAGCCCGTGCTGCCCAAGTTCCGCGACGAGATCGAGCTGCTGAACTCCTGCGCGCGCCCGGTGCTGCCGGTGCTCAACTTCGTGCGCGACGCCGCCAGCCGCGAGCCGGCCTGGAAAGAACTGCTCTCGGCCTACGGCCTGCACGTGCAGGTGCGCTTCGATGCGGCGGCGCCGTTCGTGGGCGCCGAGCACGACCTCTACAACGACCTCGCCACCCTGCTGCGCGACCGCCGCGACGTGCTGCGCGACGTGGTCGATGCGCTCGACGCCGAGGCCGACGCGCGCCGCCAGTCGGCCTGCACGCGCATCGCGGACCTGCTGGTCGACGCCGCGTCCGTCCGCCGCACCGTGCCGGCCGCCGAGTTCGCCGATGCCACGCGCCGCCAGGCGCTCATCGCCGGCGTCCAGAAGGACGTGTTCGACAAGGCCCAGCGCTGCACCGACGACCTGCTCGCCCTCTACGGCTTTCGCCAGGACGACGCCGACGAGGCGCCGCTGCCGATCATCGAAGGCCGCTGGACGCTCGACTTCTTCAACCCCGAGGCCATGAAAGACGCGGGCCTGCGCCTGGGCAAGGGCGCCGTCATCGGCGCCGCCGTGGGCGTGGTGGCCGACCTCGCGGTGGCAGGGCTATCGCTGGGCGCGGGCGCGGCACTGGGCGGCGCCATCGGCGGCGCGGTGTCGCAGGGCTGGGGCCCGCTCGGGCGCAAGCTGGCCAACAAGCTGCGCGACATGCACGAACTCACGGTGGAAGACAGCGTGCTGTTCACGCTCGCGGCGTGGCAGTTGCAGCTCGCGCAGGCGCTGGAACGGCGCGGCCATGCGGCCGTCGAACGCATCCGGGCCGAAGCCCCGTCGGCGGACGACGACGACACGCTCATGCGCGCCGCCGCCGGCGCCGTGCGTGCCGTGCAGCCGGCGCGCAGCCATCCCGAGTGGGAATCGACCGGCGCCCTCACGCGCAGCTTCTGGCGCCCCACGCCGCAGCGCGAGGCATTGACTGGCACGCTGTCGATTGAACTGCAGCGCGCCTTCGACGCCTGAGGCCGGACTTCAGCCCGGCACGTGCTCCGGCGTGACCTTGGCCAACGACTTGTCGACGAACGCCCCGAGCCGCGTCTGCACTTCCCCGCCGGTCTGCACCACCGCCGCCATCAGCGACTCGGCGAACATGCCGTCGGTGGCCGACATGTCGGCGATGCGGCTGATCGACGTCACCATCGCGTAGTTCGACAGCGCCGCATTCTTCGCCACGCGCTTGGCCAGCACCATCGCGGCACGCAGGCTCTCGCCGGGGGCGGCGATCTCGTGCGCCAGGCCCAGCGTCTTGCCGGCACGGGCGTCGAGCACGCGGCCGGTGAGCATCATCTCGACCATGCGGCCCGGCGTGATGATGCGCGCCACGCGCACCGTCGCGCCGCCGCCGGTGAAGATGCCCTTCTGCCCCTCGGGCAGCGCGAAGTAGGTCGACGGGTCGGCCACGCGCACGTGCGTGGCCGCCGCCAGTTCGAGCCCGCCGCCGACCACCGCGCCGTGCAGCGCCGCGACCACTGGAATGCCGCCGTACTGGATCTTGTCGAAGGTGCTGTGCCAGCGCTGGCACACGCGCATGAAGTCGACCGCCGTGCGTTCCTTGTCGTGGTGTTCCTTGAGGTCGAGCCCGGCACAGAAATGCGGCCCCGCGCCGGTCAGCACCACGGCCTTGGCCTCGCGCGGCAGCGCGGAGAACACGGCGTCCAGCGCGGCCAGCGTGGCCTCGTCGATGGCATTGCGCTTGGCGGGACGGTTCAGGGTCACGACGGCGACCTCTTCGTCCATGTGCAGGGTGACGTTCCGTTCGATCACGGCAGGGCTCCTTGGGTTGTTGCGGGTTCCGCCACGAGAATGTGGCGACTCAGGGCTACGATAGCCTTGCGCTCTGTGCCATTGCTTGCAGATCGCGCCCATTCATTTGCAGATTCCGCCAACCGTCTTTTGAACCCGCCATGCCGCCAGAACGCGCCACCGTCGCCGTCAGCTTCCTGCAGCACCTGCTGAGCGGTGCACGCCGTCAACTCAGCCCGCGCGACATCGACGCGCTGGCCGCACAGGCCGGCCTCTCGCCGCAGTTGCTGCGCCAGGAAGGCGCGCGCGTCACGCGCGAGCAGTTCGTTCGCATGTACGAGTGCGTGTCGCTGTTCATGGGCGACGAGATGCTGGGCCTGTGGTCACGCCCGATCCGCGCCGGTGCGCTCAAGTACCTCGGGCTCAGCCTGCTCGACGCGCCCTCGCTCATGGTCGCCATGTACCGCTTCACGCGCTTCTGGAACCTGCTGCTGGACGACCACCGCCTGCGCATGACGCGCGCCCACGGCGTGGCCACGATCACCATTGCGCCGCACCCGGAAGCCGGCGCGCGGCCCACCACGCCCTTCGGCCATGCGCTGATGGTCAAGCTGATCCACGGCGTGGCCTCGTGGCTCATGGGGCGGCAGTTGCCGGTGCTGGGCGTCGGCTTCGCGTTCCCGCGCCCGGCGCGCTTCGACGAGTACGCGAACCTGTTCCCCGGCCCGCCGCAGTTCGAGCAAGACACCTCGTCGGTGCGCTTTGCCGAGCCGGTGCTGCGCCAGACCTTCCAGCGCACGCGCGCCGAGCTGCTCGACTTCGTGCGCCGCGCGCCCGACGACTGGATCTTTGTCACCTTCGATCACGACACCACCAGCGCCACGGTGCGCGAGTTCGTCGCCGCGCACCTTGCATCCGATGCCACGCTGGGCGCGGCGGCGCGCGCGGTGCACATGTCGGAGCGTGCGCTCTCGCGCCAGCTTGCGGCCGAGGGCACGAGCTTTCGTGCGTTGAAGGAAGAGGTGCGGCGCGACCTCGCGATCCAGCGCCTCGTGAAGACGCGCGAGCCGATCGATCGCATCGCCGCCTCGGTGGGCTTCGACAACACGCCGGCCTTCCACCGCGCCTTTCGCACGTGGACCGGCAGCACGCCGCGCGGCTACCGGCAGCGTGCCGGCTAGTTCGCGGCCCCGGCCAACGCCTGCAATTTGGCGAAGTCACCTGGCCGCGCGCCCATCTGCTCGGGCGTCGACCGTTTCGACACGCGCTCCAGCAGCGGCAGCCGGTTGACCGGCTGTACCGTCATGCCCTTGCCGCGCAGGAACTGCTCGTCTTCCAGCTCGCTGGCGATCACGCCGACATTCGTCCACTTGGCCGTGTCGGCCAGCGTCTTCTCCACCATCGCCTGCTGCGGCGGCGTGAGCCGGGCCCAGGCGGCCTTGCCGATCACGATGCCCAGCGTGTCGTAGATGTGGCCCGTGAGCTGCACGTACTTCTGCACCTCGTACAGCTGCTTGGCGCGCACCGTGCCCAGCGGATGCTCCTGCGCCTCGACCTCGTTCTTCTTGAGCGCACCGTACAGGCTGTTGAACGGCAGCGACACGGGCTTGGCGTCGAGCGCGGTGGCAAAGAGCTGGTAGGCCGCGGCGTCGGGCACGTACAGGCGCAGGTCGCGAAAGTCTTCGGGGCGCTGCAGCGGCTTGCCCGAGGTCACCTGCCGCGCGCCGTAATAAACCGACGCGACCATGCGGTTGCCGCTGCGCTCGTTGTAGCCCTTCATCAGGTCCGCGAGCAGCGGGCTCGCGAGGTACTTGCGCACGTGGTCCAGGTCCTTGAAGGCGAAGGGGTAGCTGCCCAGGCCCAGCGGCGGATAGCCCTCGGCCAGTGTGGCCTGGCCGACGTAGGCGATCTGCATGGAATCGTTGGCGAGCATCAGCGCGTAGTCGCGCTCCTGCCCCAGCTTCGACGCGGCCACCACCTCGATCTTGATCTTGCCGTCGGACTGCTCGGCGATCTTGCGTGCCGCCAGTTCGGCCTGCTGGTGAAAGATGCTCGCGGGCTCGTAGATGTGGCCCCACTTGAACTGCTGCACTTGCGCGAAGGCAGTGACGGCGCACCCCATGGCAATGCACAAGGCTGTAGCCCGGCGCCACGACATCAAACGTTTTTTCATCGGCAGTCCCTCACGGTGAGAAGGCCCGCCGGCACTGGTGCGCCAAAGCACGCGGCGGGTGTCGGGAACGCATCCCGGCCGCTGAATGTAAACATTTGCAACCAGAAACCAGAGAGGGTTTGCCCGGTCACGGGGGCGTCACGATGTCTCCCTAGGATCGCGGGCGCCCGACGCGCCCTCTTCTTTCTTCATCCCAACCCATGTACCCCGGCGAACGACTCAACGGCTACAGCCACCTGTTCGGCCTGCTGCTCGCGCTGCCGGCCGCCGCCTTGCTGCTCGCCAAGACGCTGCCCACCGGCGATCCGGCGCGCATCGCGGGAGGGCTGGTGTTCTCGCTCTCGGCCGTGGCGCTGTACGCGGCCTCCACGCTCTTTCACAGCACGCGCGGCCGAAGCAAGCGCCTGTGGGAGCGCGCCGACCACTGCGCGATCTACCTGCTCATCGCCGGCACCTACACACCCTTCGCGCTCGTCACGCTGCAAGGCCTCTGGGGCTGGCTGCTGCTCGCGGCGATCTGGAGCGCGGCGTGCTTCGGCATCTGGCGCGAGCTGAAACCCGCCGATGCGGGCGCGGCGAAGAAGCCTTCGCTGCCGCTGTACATCGGCATGGGCTGGCTCGGCGTGCTGGCTGCCGCGCCGCTGGCGGCCAAGCTGCACGCCACGGGGCTGGCGTGGCTGGTCGCGGGGGGCGTGCTCTACACGGTGGGCACGGTGTTCTATCGCAACCGACTGGGGCTGCGCCACGCGCACGGCGCCTGGCACCTGTTCGTGCTGGCCGGCACCGCGAGCCACTACGTGGCCGTGGGGTGGTTCGTGCTCTGACGCCTTACAGCGGCTGCAGCTTCGCGGTCTTCATCATCCGCTGGGTCAGCTCCATCTCGCTGGCGAAGGCCTGCACGTAGGCCTCGGGCGTCGATGGGCTCACCTCGCTGCCCAGCTCGGTCAGCGCGGTGATCACCGACGGCTGCTTCAGCGCCTGGTTGAACACCTCGTAGATGCGCGCAGCGATGGCGTCGGGCGTGCCCGCCGGCACCGACACGCCGCCCCACGACGTCAGCTCGACACCGCGCAAGCCCAGCTCGGCCAGCGTCTGCACCTGCGGCAAGGCCGCGTTGCGCTTGGTGCCGGCCACGCCGAGCGCGCGCAGCTTGCCGCCCTGCACGTGCGGCAGCGCCACCGAGAAGATCGGCATGCCGATGTTCACCTGGTTGCCCAGCACCGCGTTGACGATTTCCGACGCGCCCTTGTACGGCACGTGCGTGGCCTGCACGCCCGCCGCCTGCAGGAACAGCTCCACGCCCAGGTGCGAAGGCGTGCCAACGCCGCCCGAGGCGTAGTCGAGCTTGCCGGGGTTGGCCCGCGCGCGCGCCACCAGTTCCTGCAGCGTCTGGATGCCCGAGGCCGCGTTCACCACCAGCAGCACGTCGGAGGTGGTGAGCCGCATGATGTGGCGGAAGTCCTTCACGGCGTCGTAGCCCGGGTTCTGCTGCATGCGCATGTTGGAGGCCATGGGCGCGCTCGAGTAGATCCAGGTGTAGCCGTCGGGCGCGGCACGCGCGACCTGGCGCGCGCCGATGTTGCCGGCCGCGCCACCGCGGTTCTCGATGACGACCGGCTGCCCCAGCAAGGGACCGAGTGCTTCCGCGAGGATGCGCGCGCCGTTGTCCGGGCCGGTGCCCGCGAGGTACGGCACGACCCACTTGACTGGGCGGGTCGGCCGCCAGGCGGAAGCGTTCGCGCCCGCTGCGCGGACAACGGCCGGCAGCAGCGCCGAGGCAGCGATCGCGCCGCACAGCGCGCGGCGATGGGCATTGATGAGCGTCATGGCTTGTCTTGTCTCCTGATTTTCTGGTTCGACTTCAGGCCGCGTCGCCGATCAGCTCGCGCGCGATGATGTTCTTCTGGATTTCGCTCGTGCCCGTGAGCACGCGGTACATGCGCAGCATGCGGAACAGAAACTCCACGCGCCGCCCCTGCACGATGCCTTCGCCGCCGTGGATCTGCACCGCCGCGTCGGCCACGCGGAACGCAGCCTCCGAGCAGAACAGCTTGGCCATCGAGGCCTCCGCGCGAGGGTCGCCGCCAGCGTCGATCTGCCGCGCGGTCGACAGCATCAGCGCGCGCGCCGCGCACAGCTGCGTCGCCATGTCGGCCAGCGAATGCTGGATCGCCTGGAACTGCGCGATGGCGCGGCCGAACTGGCGGCGCGTGCGCGCGTAGTCGCGCGCGTCCTTCAACGCCACGGTCGCCAGCCCCACCATGCCCGGGCAATGCAGCAACCGGTTGACCGTGATGCGCCCCAGCGCGAGCGCGAGGCCCTTGCCGGGTTCGCCGATGAGGTTCGCGGCCGGCACGCGGCAGCCGGTGAGCACGATGTCGCCCGTGGTCGACTGGCCCGCCATGGTCTTGTAGCCGGACTGCACCTCGACGCCCGGCTGCGTCAGGTCGACGAAGAAAGCAGTCACCTCACGGCGCGCCGGGTCGTCCGAGGTGGACGCCATGAGCACCGCGAAGTCGGCAAAGGGCGAGCCCGAGATGAAGCGCTTGCGCCCGTCGAGCACGTACACATCGCCCTCGCGCCGCGCCGTCGTCTGCACCGCGCCGGCATCGGAGCCGGCCTCGGCCTCGGTGAGCGCGAAGCAGATCGCCTTCTCGGCCTGCGCGACGGGCCGGATGAAGTTCGCCATCTGCTCCGGCGTCGCGAACTTGGCGAGTGCGCCGACACGCGGCGGCCCGCTGAGTTCGCCGAACACATGCGGCGCGAGCGGCGAGCCGCTCGAATAGATCGACTCCTTCACCAGCACATGGTCGAGCAGCGACAAGCCGAGCCCGCCCATGGCCTGGGGCAGCGTCATGCCGTAGAAGCCCATCGCGTGCGAGCGGCGCCAGACGTGGCGCAACGTGTCCCGGTCGGGCCCGTGCTCGTGGTCGATGCCCTTCTCGCGCACCAGGTCGGCCAGTTCGCCGTTCAGGAAGTCGCCGATGCGGGCGATCAGCTCGGCCGCGCGCGGCGAGCCCTCGAAGGGGCCGTCGAACAGCGGTGCGCGAATGGCCGAGGCCTCGGTGGGGGCGGCGAAAGGTGTCAGCGTGGTGTCCATGTCGTTCTCTTTCAGTTGACGCGGCGCGCGTGGCCGGCCCAGTACGGCGTCTGGATCGCCTTGCGTGCGACCTTGCCGTTGGCGTTCTTCAGCAGCGAATCGACGAACTCGATGCGGCGCGGCCGCTTGAAGCCCGCGAGCCGTGCGGCGCAGAAGTCGTCGAGGCCGGCCGTGTCGGGCGAGGCGCCCGGCTTCAGCACGATGTGCGCGGCCACCGCCTCGCCCCACTTGTCGTCGGGCACGCTGAACACGCAGGCTTCGGCCACCGCCGCGTGCTGGTACAGCACGGCCTCGACCTCCGAGGGGTACACGTTGAAGCCGCCGCTGATGACCATGTCCTTCTTGCGATCGACGATGTAGATGTAGCCCTCGTCGTCGGCACGCGCGAGGTCGCCTGTGTGATAGCGCCCATCTTTCAGCACCTCGGCCGTGAGCTCGGGTGCGCGCCAGTAGCCGGCGAACACGTCCTCGCCGCCCACCACGATCTCGCCCACCTCGCCGGGTGCGACCAGCTGGCCTTCGTCGTCGACGATCTCCACCACCGATTCGAGGAAGGGCCGGCCGCACGAGGCCAGCCGGTCGGGCATGGCGGCGCGTGCGAACAGGTGATCTTCCACCGAGAGGCCGCACACGCCCGACGTGGTCTCGCCCGCCCCGTAGCCCTGCGACAGCACGGGGCCGAACACGTCCATCGCCTGCATGATCCGCGCGGGCGCCATCGGTGCGGCGCCGTAGCCCAGGCGCTGCAGATCGGGCAGCGGCCGGTAGCGGCCCTGCAGTTCGGCCAGCAGCATGTTGATCATGGTGGGCACCATGAAGGTGTGGGTCACGCGCTCCTTCTTCATGTCGTCCAGGAAGCGCGCGGGCTCGAAGCCGGTGAAGAGGCGGATGGTCGCGCCGCTGCACAGCGCCGGCACGATCTGCATGCCCGAGGCGTGCGTGATCGGCCCCACCAGCCCCAGCAGGTCACCGGGGCGCATGCCCTCCGAGCGCGAGAGGAACTTGCGCAGCTGGGCCAACCGGTTGCCGAAGGTCTGCATCGCGGCCTTGAGCACGCCGCTGGAGCCCGAGGTGTAGTGCAGCACGGCCAGCTCGTCGGCGCGCACGCGCTCCGTGGTGAAGGCGTCGCTTGCGAGCGCCAGCTGGCCTTCGTACGAAGCCGGCGTACCTTCGGCCGCATCGAGCAGCAGCAGTTTCGGAGCCGCGCCTTTCAGCAGCGGCAAAAAGGTCTCTGCGCGCGCGGCGGTGGTGACGATCAGCGTGGCGTCGCTGTTCACGATGACCTCGGCCACCTCGACCGGCGCGAGCCGCGCGTTCATCGGCGCCTTCA
Source organism: Variovorax sp. YR752 (assembly GCF_943372545.1). Classification (NCBI taxonomy): domain Bacteria; kingdom Pseudomonadati; phylum Pseudomonadota; class Betaproteobacteria; order Burkholderiales; family Comamonadaceae; genus Variovorax; species Variovorax sp. YR752. The sequence goes on from NZ_CALRZC010000195.1 coordinate 9,174, forward strand.
CCAGCGCGGCCTTGTAGCAGGCCAGCTCCAGCTCGACGATCTCTATGCAGTTGGGCAGGTACACGCCCACGCGGTCGCCGCGTTGCAGGCCCAGCCCGCGCAGGGCATTGGCCAGGCGGTTCGCGCGCCGGTCGAGCTGTTCGTAGGTGCAGGCGCGCTGCGGCGTGGTCACGGCGATCTGCCGTGCATGCAGGCGGGCGGCGCGGGATGCGAGTTCGCCGACGTTGGCGATCTCGGGCGAGAGTGAGGGCAAGTTGTCTCCTTGTGGCAGGTGCCTGTGCACCTTCGGGAGAACTGTCGCAGGCAACGCCGCCGCACAACAAATACCGATTGCTGATGCGCGGCCATCAAAAAAGTTGATGGCTCCTTCGCGCAATCCGTCTGCGCGCTATAGCTTGCCGTCAGCCAGGAACTGCGCGTCCCAACGGCCCGAGGCGATCATCGATCGCGCCTCGTCGGCCAGCACCTGCATCACGACCTGCGTGGCCGCATCGGGCGCCTTGCCGGCCGGCGTGGCCAGGTGGTACGTGCGCAGCAACTCGGGCTCGACGATGCGCGCGACCAGCCAGTTCGGCTGTTCGCCCGGCCCGTCTGCGAGCGCGCAGGCAGGCGAGACCGTGAAGCCCGCGCCCGCCAGGTAGAGCGAGCGCAGCACGCGCGCCGAATCGTGCTCGTGCACCACGTTGAGTTCCACGCCCACGGCCTCGGCCGCCGCCTCGACGCGCTGGCGGATGCTGAAGCGGCGCGACTGCAGCACCAGCGGCAGGCTCGCGGCGCGCGCGAAAGGCACCGTGGGGCGCACCGGCGCGCCCTTCTGCGCACGCCCACCCTTCGCACTTTTTCCGAGCAGTGCCGCCACCTCGCCCTTCGCATCGAAACCGCAGAGGAACATGCCCTCGCGCACGAAGGGCCGCACATCCAGCCCCTCGACGCTCGCGGTGTCGACCAGCAGGCCGATGTCGGCGCGGCGATCGACCATCGCCTTGCGCACCATCAGGCTCAGGTCGTCGATCACGAAGACGCGGATGCGCGGGTGCGACTGCTTCAGCCGCGCCAGCACCGGCCCGAGCAGCAGCGAGGCCAGCAGGAACGGCACGGCCACCGTGACCGAGCCCTCAGGCCCGTCGGGTGTGCGCTGCAGCCGCTCGCGCATCGCTGCGGCATCCGACAGCAGGCGCCGCGCGTCCTGGTACAGCTGCAGCCCGGCGGCCGTCGGCGTCACGCCCACATGCGAGCGGTCGAACAGCTGCGTGCCGAGTTCGGCCTCGAGCTTCTTGATCTGCGCGGTCAGCGCGGGCTGCGCCACGTACAGCGACGCGGCAGCGCGCGACAGGCTGCCGGCTTCGAGCACCGCGATGAAATAGCGAAGAGACCTCAGGTCCATGGGGCGGCAGGGAAAGATGGGGCCGCCATTGTGGCCCCGCCCGCCGCGGCTTCAGCTTGCGAGCGCCTTCACCGCGATGCGCGTGGCCGAGGCGACCACATCGTTGCGGCCCTTCGCGTCCTTGTCGGGAAAGGTCAGGTAGACCGAGAGCACCAGCGGCGCGCCCGACGGCGGCCACAGCACGCCGACGTCGTTGGTGGTGCCGTACGAGCCCGCGCCGGTCTTGTCGCCCACGCGCCATCCTGCGGGCACGCCGGCCAGGAAGCGCTCGGTGCTGGTCGTGTTGCCGAGCAGCCATTCGCGCATCTGCTCACGCTGCGGGGCACCGAGCGCATCGCCCAGCGCGAGCCGCTGCACGGTGTCGCTCATGGCCGCGGGCGTGGTCGTGTCGCGCGGGTCGCCGGGGATGGCGGTGTTCAGCTCGGGCTCGGTGCGGTCGAGCCGGAAGGTGGTGTCCCCGATGCGCCGTGCGAACGCGGTGACGGCGGCCGGCCCGCCCAGCACCTTCAGCAGCAGGTTGGCGGCCGCGTTGTCGCTGTACTGCATGGTGGCGGCGCACATCTCGTTCACGGTCATGCCGGTGGCGAGGTGCTTCTCGGCGACCGGCGAGTGCGACACCAGGTCGCCCTTGCCGACACTGACACGGCGCCCGAGCAAGCTGGCGTCGGTCGCGCTGCGTTCGAGCACTGCCGCGGCGAGCACCAGCTTGAAGGTGCTGCACAGCGGAAAGCGCTCGTGCGCGCGGTGCTGCAGGCGCGCACCGCTGCCGGTGTGAAAGCCCGCGACGCCGAGGCGACCGCCGCAGGCGCGCTCGAGTTCGGCGAGCTGCGCGCCGGCTTCGGCTTGCGCGCCCTTCTGCGGCCAGGCGCTGCAGGCGCCTGCCAGCGGGGTCACGGCGACGGCGAGCAACAGGGCGCGGCGCTGGATGAGGGTGTTCATTGGTTGGTGTCTTTCGTTCGCGAGTGAATGGAATGAAAGGCATCGTAGGAGCGCAGACGCCGCGCTTCCAGCGCCCGGTGCGCGCAGGGCGTCCCGGGTGTATCAGGTGTAACGCCGCGCAATCATTCAACCTTCGGGTTGAATTTTATTCGGCATCGATCTATATTCAACTTCATGGTTGAACTTGAAATCGAAGACGAACGGCTCGACGCCGTGTTCCACGCCCTGGCCGACAGCACGCGCCGCACCATGCTGCAGCTGCTCGCGCAGGGTGAATGCAGCGTGGGCGAACTGGGCGCGCCGTTTCGCATGTCGTTCGCGGGCGCCTCCAAGCACGTGAAGACGCTGGAACGCGCGGGGCTGGTGTCGCGCACCGTGCAGGGCCGCGCGCACGTGTGCCGGCTCGAACCGGCGGCGCTCGCCACGGCCGATGCGTGGCTGCGCGCGTATGAAGTCTTCTGGAACCACCGCCTGGACGCATTGGCGCAGGCGCTGCAGCGCGAGGCCGACGACGACGACCGCGCGTGACCCCCTTCTCTCTCCTCTTCATCCACCCAAGGAGCACCGACCCATGACCATGACCCTGAAACACAGCCTGGGCACGCAGACCGAGCCCGGCACCCTGCGCATCGAGCGCACCCTGCCCGCGCCCGTCGAACGCGTGTGGAGCTACCTCGTCGATCCCGAGAAGCGCCGCACCTGGCTGGCCGGCGGCACCATGGCGCAGGCACCGGGCGCGGTGTTCGAGCTGCGCTTCCAGCACACCGAGCTGTCGGGCGAAGTCGCGCCCGAGCGCTTCGCCGCCTACCGCAAGACGCACGTGCAGAACTCGCGCGTGCTGCGCCTCGAAGCACCGACCCTGCTGGTCATCAGCTGGGGCAACGAACACGAAGACGCGTCCGAAGTCACCTTCGAACTGTCGCCGCAGGGCGAGCACGCCACGCACCTGGTGCTCACGCACCGCCGCCTGCCCGATCGCAAGGAAACGCTGAGCGTGGCCAGCGGCTGGCACGCGCACCTCGGCGTGCTCGACGAGGTGCTGCACGGGCGCCAGCCACAAGGCTTCTGGACGCTGCTGGAGGCCGCCGAAGCGGCCTACGCAACGCACATCCGCTGAACGTGGTCAGGCCCGACGGGCCTGCTCCGAAGGTTCGCGGCAGGGCTGCACGCGCACCGCGCGGCTGATCACCTGCCGCTGCTCGCGCGCGCCCTTGAGCGCGCGTTCGGCCGCAACCCTTCCGTAGGGCAGCGGCGCGCCCTCGCCCATTTCCGACACGGCCACGAACACGGTCTGGCCGCCTTTGAGCACCGCCGGCGTCTTCGGCTGCGACTTGCCTGCGTACAGCGGCGCGTCGTCGATGTAAGCCTCGAGCGAATGTGCGCCCGGCGCCACGCACAGGCGGGTGAAACCGTTGGGCATCAGCGCGGCATGAAATTCGCCGTCCACGTACACGTGCGCCGCCCCTTCGCTGGGCGAGGTCGTGGCACGGCGGAAGAACACCACCTGGGCCAGCTCGGGCGCCACCTCGGGTGCGGGCCGATAGACGGCGCCTTTGCGCAGCGCCGCAGCGCGCACCACCGCGGGTGCGACCCAGTTCATCGGTTCGGAAGGCGGTGGCAGCGGAGGCAAAGGCGCGGAAGCCGTGACTGCGACGGGCCCGCAGCCCGCGGCCACCATCGACAGCGCAAGCACCCAGCGGCCCGCGCGCATGCGCTGGTGAAAGGAAAAGAATCGGGACAAAGACATGAAATGCACCAGACGCCTCCGGGGAAGGAAGCGTCGTTCAAGAAGAATGGAGAGAAAAAAGAAGAAGAAAAAGATGAAGGCCGTGAACCCTTCGGCAACGCGCGACAGCCGCATCCCGCGGCTGTCGCTTCTTGCGCGGCGCTGTGGTCGCGCCGCGTCGCAACCGGCTTACAGGATCGTCACGTGGACCTTGTCCTCGACCAGCAGTTCGGCGGTGCCGGCGAGGTTGGTGTAGACGCTGTACGTCACACCGCCCACCGTAGCATTGCTGCCCTGGGTCCAGCCGTCCGCACCGTCGTGGCCGCCGAGCAGGTCGACGTCGCCGTTGGCGCCGTTCACCAGCATCTGCACCTTGCCGTCGGCCATGACCCTGTCACGCGCACCACCAGCCAGCACATCGCTCGCGCTCAGCGCCAGCGTGTTGCCGCCTGCGCCCAGGTCGAACTTCTCGAAGCCCTGCACCTTCGCACCGAGGGCCGACAGGTCGATGTGCATCGACTTGCCGTCCATCACCAGCGTGTCGATGCCCAGGCCGCCGTCGAGGCGTTCGAAATCGCCGCTGTGGATGCGCACCGTGTCGTTGCCCGCGCCGCCATGCACCACATCGCCCGTGCCGACGTTGGTGAAGGTGTCGTTGCCGGCGCCGCCTTCGAGTCGATCGGCGAAGCCGAGCTTGGCGATGAGGGTTTCGTCGCTGCCGGCGTAGACGTGGGTTGGACTGTCGATGACGTTGTCGTCTGCCAGCACCACAGGCTCAGCCGAACCGAACGTCGACGGATAGAACCAGGTGCCGCCTTGCATATCGACGTCGATGTAGATGAATGCTGTCGTGTTGCCCGCCGCATCGGCGTAGGCCACCTGGAGCGGCGCCCCATCCACCTCCGTCGTGCTCCACGGGGCTTTGTGCGCGTTATCTATGTCTGCCTGTGTCAACTCGAAATACTTGGTCCCCCCAGTTCCTTTAACCACAATGAAGTCTCCTGCCTTCACGGCGGGGTTGTGCATAAGGCTGACGGCGAACCACCAGTCGAACCACGCGTAACCGTACGAAAGGACCATCCCTCCCTCCGCCCCGAGCGACGGCGGCGTCGTATCCACAGTGAACCCGAACGCAGCAGACTGCGCACTCAAGTTCCCCGCCTTGTCCGCCCCCGCCACGGTGACGCTGTGCGCCCCGTCGGCCAGCGCCGTCGCCGGCGTGAACGTCCAATCGCCTGCCGCAGTGGCTTGCACGCGCTGGATTTCGACACCCTTGTCGTAAATGACCACGGTGCTGTTCGCTTCAGCCTTGCCCTTGAAGGTCGGCTTCGCGTCGTCGGTGGTGGTGCCGCTGGCCATGTTCGGAGTCTTGATGGTGCCCACGTCGTCGGCCACCGACACGATCGTCGCCTTGGCCGGCGCCACCGTGTCCACGGTGAAGCCGAACGCAGCCGACGGCACGCTGGCCGTGCCCGCCTTGTTCACTGCCACCGCACTGATGCTGTGGCCGCCGTTGACCAGCGCCGTGGCCGGCGTGTAGGTCCAGTTGCCCGAGGCATCGGCCGGCACGCGCGTCACTTCCACGCCGTTGTCGAGGACGATCACGGTGCTGTTCGCCTCGGCCTTGCCCTTGAAGACGGGCTTCGTGTCGTCGGTGAAGCCACCGCTGTACAGCTCGCCCCGGATGCTGCCCACGTCGTCCATCACCGTCACGATGGTCGGCTTGGCCGGCGGTGCCGTTGCCACCGTGAAGCCGAACGCGTCCGAAGCTGCGCTGGTGTTGCCCGCCTTGTCGATGGCGACCGCAGTGATGGTGTGCGTGCTGCTGTTCAATGCGCTCGCCGGCGTGTAGGTCCAGTTGCCCGAGGCATCGGCCGGCACGCGGATGAGTTCCACGCCCTTGTCGTAGATGACCACGGTGCTGCCCGCTTCGGCCTTGCCCTTGAAGGTGGGCCGGGCGTCGTCGGTGGTGCCGTTCAGCGCCACGTTGCCGGTGATGCTGCCCACGTCGTCCGTCACCGAAACGAGGGTCGGCTTGGCCGGCGCGGTGGCGTCCACGGTGAGGCCGAACGCACCCGACGGCGTTCCGGCGATGCCGTGGGCGTCCAGCGCGGTGACTGTCAGGCTGTGCGCGCCGTTGGCCAGCGGCGTGAGCGGCGTGAGTGCCCAGTTGCCGTTGGCATCGGCCGTCGTGCGGCCGATTTCCACACCGTTGTCCTTGATGACCACGGTGCTGTTCGCCCCGGCCTTGCCGCTGAGGTCAGGCTGCGTGTCGTCGGTGAGTGCACCGGCCTGCAGCTCGCCCCGGATGGTGCCCTGGTCGTCCATCACCTTGTCCAGGGTCGCGTTGACCATGGGCATCGTCTCGCTCGAGATGTTGCCCGCCGGATCGATGATGACGGCCTTGGCATCGAGGTTGGCGGTGGCGCCGCCGCCGATCTGGAAGTTGTCCATGTAGATGCCGACGCCCGGCCCCATGGCTTCCAAGGCGACGCGGCCGATCAGTTTGCCGGCAGGCGCGCTGACCACAACGCTCTTGTAGTCCATGACGTCCGACCCCGACCCGTCGTTCAGTGTGACGGTTTCAAGCACGTTGCCTGCCGTGTCATAGACCGTCATCTTGAACGCGTCATTCAGGCCGAAGGCCAGATCGAAGGCGAAAGAATCCGTTCCCTTCGCCACCGCGAAGTCGAGGAACGGCCCTTGCACGGACAGGGCATCGGCGATGAGTATGTT
>NZ_CALRZC010000196.1:0-15726 GCF_943372545.1 Variovorax sp. YR752
CCGCTGGCCAAGGCCGCCGCCACCCGCCTGATCGGCTATGCCGACGGTGACGCGCGGCGCCTGCTCAACGCCTACGAGAACCTGGTGGCGATGCTCGGCCCGGTGGCCGAGATCGACGAGCCGATGCTCGAGAAGTCTCTGGGCGAGCAGCTGCGCCGCTATGACAAGGGCGGCGAGCAGTTCTACGACACCATCTCGGCGCTGCACAAGTCGGTGCGCGGCAGCGACCCCGATGCCGCGCTGTACTGGTTCGTGCGCATGCTCGATGGCGGTGTCGACCCGCGCTATGCGGCGCGCCGCATCATCCGCATGGCCAGCGAGGACATCGGCCTGGCCGACCCGCGCGCGCTGCGCATGGCGCTCGATGCCGCCGAAACCTACGAGCGTCTCGGCTCGCCCGAAGGCGAACTGACGCTGGCGCAGGCCGTCGTCTACCTTGCCGTGGCGCCGAAGAGCAATGCCGTCTACACGGCCTACAAGGCGGTGCGCGCCTTCATCGCAGCCGACGGCACGCGGCCGGTGCCGCTGCACCTGCGCAATGCGCCGACGAAGCTGATGAAGAGCCTGGACTACGGCAAGAACTACCGCTACGCCCACGACGAGGCGGGCGGCTTCGCCGCCGGCGAGAACTACTGGCCCGAAGGCATGGCGCCGCCGAGCTTCTACGAGCCGGTGCCGCGCGGGCTGGAGATCCGCATCGGCGAGAAGTTGGAGGAATTGCGTCGTTTGAACGACGAGGCGAAGAATCGTCGGTAGAGGTCGTGCATGACCTTATGTTTGGGGTGCATGCCTGCGGAAACTCCGTACGATCTGCCCAGGGCGCCCCCTCTAGAATGCGCCCCCGACGCCCAACCCTTAGGTGAAAGCCAGGCCCGACGCACACCGTGCGGCGGGCTTTTTGCTACTAGAGTGAAAGCGCCCGGGTGTGGTGCGTACGTCCCGCCCGCCGAGGCCACCGTCTCGAACAAGGTGGCCCGATCGATAAAAGCAGTTCCGCCAGGAGATTCCCCCGATGGACACCTTCATCCAGCAGATCATCAATGGTCTGGTGCTCGGCAGCATGTATGCGCTGGTGGCACTGGGCTACACGATGGTCTACGGCATCATCAACCTTATCAACTTCGCGCATGGCGAGGTGTTGATGGTGGGGGCGCTCACCAGCTGGACGGTGGTCAGCGCGCTGGCCGACTCCGGGCTCCCGGGCTGGGTCATCCTGCTGCTTTCGCTGGCCTGCGCCATCGTGGTGTGCACGGTGCTGAACTTCACCATCGAGAAGGTGGCCTACCGGCCGCTGCGCAACGCACCGCGCCTGGCCCCGCTGATCACCGCCATGGGCATGAGCCTGCTGCTGCAGACGCTGGCGATGATCATCTGGAAGCCGACCATCAAGAGCTACCCGATCCTGCTGCCCACCGAGCCGATCCACATCTTCGGTGCGGTGATCAACACGGTGCAGATCATCATCCTGGTCACCACCGCGGTGGTGCTCGCCGGCCTGATGTACCTGGTGAACTACACCAAGCTCGGCCGCGCGATGCGCGCCACCGCCGAGAACCCGCGCGTGGCCGGCCTGATGGGCGTGCGCCCCGACATGGTGATTTCGGCCACCTTCGTCATCGGCGCGGCGCTGGCCGCCATTGCCGGCGTGATGTGGGCGGCCAACTACGGCTCGGCCTCGCACACCATGGGCTTCCTGCCCGGGCTGAAGGCCTTCACCGCGGCCGTGTTCGGCGGCATCGGCAACCTCGCCGGGGCGATGGTCGGCGGCGTGGCGCTGGGCATCATCGAGGCGCTGGGCGCCGGCTACATCGGTGCGCTGACCGGCGGCGTGCTCGGCAGCCACTACCAGGACATCTTCGCCTTCATCGTACTGATCCTCGTGCTGACGCTGCGGCCCTCGGGCCTGCTGGGCGAGCGTGTGGCAGACCGTGCCTGACCCCGGGGAGCACCAACCATGAAAAGCAACAAGCTCGTCGTCTTCCTGCTGGCCGCGCTCGGCCTGCTGATCTTCCCGCTGATCGCGCAGCAGTTCGGCAACGCCTGGGTGCGCATCATCGACATCGCGCTGCTGTACGTGCTGCTCGCGCTGGGCCTGAACATCGTGGTCGGCTACGCCGGCCTGCTCGACCTGGGCTACGTCGCGTTCTACGCGGTCGGCGCCTACATCTTCGGCCTGCTCGCCAGTTCGCACCTGTGGGACACCTTCCCGGCCATCGCCGCGATGTTCCCGAACGGCATCCACTCGCCGCTGTGGATCGTGATCCCCGCAGCCGCCTTGCTCGCCGGCCTGGCCGGCGTGCTGCTCGGTGCGCCGACGCTGCGCCTGCGCGGCGACTACCTGGCCATCGTCACGCTCGGCTTCGGCGAGATCATCCGCGTGTTCCTGAACAACCTGGACCATCCGGTCAACATCACCAACGGCCCCAAGGGCATCGGCCCGATCGACTCGATGCACCTGTTCGGCTTCGACTTCGGCAAGCGGCACGAGATCTTCGGCTACGACATCCCGCCGGTGATCAACTACTACTACCTGTTCCTCGCGCTGGTGGTGATCAGCGTGGTGATCTGCTACCGCCTCGAGCGCAGCCGCATCGGCCGCGCCTGGATGGCGATCCGCGAGGACGAGATCGCCGCCAAGGCGATGGGCATCAACACCCGCAACATGAAGCTGCTCGCCTTCGGCATGGGCGCCACCTTCGGCGGCGTGGCCGGGGTGATGTTCGCCGGCTACCAGTCGTTCATCACGCCAGAGGCCTTCAGCCTGCAGGAGTCGATCATGATCGTCGCGATGGTGGTGCTCGGCGGCATCGGCCACATTCCCGGCGTGATCGTCGGTGCGCTGCTGCTGGCGGCGCTGCCGGAGGTGCTGCGCTACGTCGCCGGCCCGCTGCAGGCGATGACCGACGGGCGGCTGGATGCCTCCATCCTGCGCCAGCTGCTGATCGCCGTGGCGATGATCGTGATCATGCTGCTGCGCCCACGCGGCCTGTGGCCCTCGCCCGAGCACGGCAAGGCGGCCCCCACCCACGTGGTGAAGTGAGGAGAACGGCATGAGCGAAATCGTCCTCAAGGTCGCGGGTGTCTCCAAGCGCTTCGGCGGCCTGCAGGCTCTCTCCGACGTCGGCATCACCATCCACAAGGGCCAGGTCTACGGCCTGATCGGCCCGAACGGCGCCGGCAAGACCACCTTCTTCAACGTCATCACCGGCCTGTACACGCCCGACTCGGGCAGCTTCGAGCTCGGCGGCGCACCGTACAAGCCCACCGCGGTGCACGAGGTCGCGAAGGCGGGCATCGCGCGCACCTTCCAGAACATCCGCCTGTTCGCCGAGATGACGGCGCTGGAGAACGTGATGGTCGGCCGCCACGTGCGCAGCCAGTCGGGCCTGATCGGCGCGGTGTTCCGCACCGGCGGCTTCAAGGCCGAGGAGAAGGCGATCGCACAGCGCGCGCAGGAACTGCTCGACTACGTCGGCATCGGCAAGTACAGCGAGTTCAAGGCGCGCACGCTGAGCTACGGCGACCAGCGCCGCCTGGAGATCGCCCGTGCGCTGGCCACCGACCCGAAGCTGATCGCGCTCGACGAACCGGCCGCCGGCATGAACGCCACCGAGAAGGTGGTGCTGCGCGAGCTGATCGACCGCATCCGCAACGACGGAAGAACGATTCTGCTGATCGAACACGACGTCAAGCTCGTGATGGGCCTGTGCGACCGCGTCACCGTGCTCGACTACGGCAAGCAGATCGCCGAGGGCACGCCGGCGGACGTGCAGAAGAACGACAAGGTGATCGAGGCCTACCTCGGCGCCGGACACAAGGCGCATTGAGGATCACGACATGGCAAACACGTTGCTCGAGGTCAGCGGGCTGAAGGTGGCCTACGGCGGCATCCAGGCTGTCAAGGGCGTTTCGTTCGAGGTCCAGGAAGGTGAGCTGGTCAGCCTGATCGGCGCCAACGGCGCCGGCAAGACGACCACGCTGAAGGCGATCACCGGGCTGCAGCCGGTGGCCGCCGGAGAGATCAAGTTCATGGGCCGCAGCATCAAGGGCCAGGGCTCCTGGGACCTGGTCAAGCAGGGCCTGGTGATGGTGCCGGAAGGGCGCGGCACCTTCACGCGCATGACCATCACCGAGAACCTGCAGATGGGCGCCTTCGTGCGCAACGACGATCAGATCGAGGCGGACATCGACAAGGTCTTCGCCATCTTCCCGCGCCTGAAGGAGCGCCGCAACCAGCTCGCCGGCACGATGTCCGGCGGCGAGCAGCAGATGCTGGCGATGGGCCGCGCGCTGATGGCCAAGCCGAAGGTGCTGCTGCTCGACGAACCTTCGATGGGCCTGAGCCCGATCATGGTCGACAAGATCTTCGAGGTGGTGGCCGACATCCACAGCCGTGGCACCACCGTCCTGCTGGTCGAGCAGAACGCCAGCCGCGCGCTCGGCCTGGCCAACCGCGGCTACGTGATGGACTCCGGCGAGATCACCATGAATGGCGACGCCAAGGCGCTGCTCAGCGATCCGAAGGTGCGCGCGGCCTCCCTCGGCGAGTAGCGCGCGGGCCTGAATTCCATGCGCCGGCGCCGTCTCGGCAAAGGGGCGGGCGCCGCTGTCGCTGAACTGCGCTGCCGCCCCCCTAGGTGGGGTTGGCGTGGTGACAGTGGTCGGGTGCCTCTGCTAACTTCCGTGTCGAAAAGAAACACGCGCCGGGGAGCCTCCCCGCGCGTCGACAGGGGGAAGCATGAACTGGTTCGGAGGGCTCGTGCAAGGCTGCGGCGCGCTCGTGGTGGCGGCTTGCCTGGCGGGAGCGGCCGCGGCGCAGGCCCCCGCTGGCGTGGCCACGCTCGCGCCGATGCTGGCACGCGTGACGCCCGGCGTGGTCGGCATCTCGATCGGGCAGAGCGCGAGCCGCGCCAACCCGCTGCTCGCCGACCCCTTCTTCAAGCGCTTCTTCGAGGAGAACGCACCGCCGCGGGGCGCGCCGTCCGGCGAGGTCGAGGTGCGCCCGGCCGGCTCGGGCGTGATCATCGATGCGCGCGATGGGCTGGTGGTCACCAACAATCACGTCGTCCAGGAGGCGACGCGCATCGTCGTCGTGCTGAAGGACCGGCGTGAACTCGAGGCCCGCCTGATCGGCCGCGACCCGGCGACCGACGTCGCGTTGCTGAAGATCGCTTCCGGCGGCCTCACCGAGGTGCCGATCGGCGACTCGGATCAATTGCAGGTCGGCGACTTCGTGGTCGCGATCGGCAACCCCTTCGGCATCGGCCAGACCGTCACATCGGGCATCGTCTCGGCGCTCGGCCGCGGCATCTCGCCCGAGGGCTACGAGGACTACATCCAGACCGACGCGGCGATCAACCCCGGCAACTCCGGCGGCGCGCTGGTCGACCTCAACGGCCGGCTGGTCGGCATCAACACCGCCATCCTCAGCGGCGGCGGTGGCCAGGGCCGGGCGGCCGGCAACATCGGCATCGGCTTCGCGGTGCCGACCAGCATGAGCCGCGAGGTCGTTGCGCAACTGCTGCGCCACGGCGAGATGCGGCGCGGCCGCATCGGCGTGCAGACGGCCGACGTCACGCCGCGGCTGGCCGCCGAGCGCAGGCTGCCGCTGACCGAGGGTGCGATCGTCTCGCTCATCGAGCCCGGCTCACCCGCCGAGAGCGCCGGGCTGAAGGTCGGCGACATCGTCGTGCGCATCAACGGCCGCACGGTGCGTGGCACCGCCGACCTGCGCAACCGCGTCGCGCTGATGGCGGTGGATAGCACCGCCGATCTGCTTGTCCACCGCGGCGCTGCGCAGGTGCGCGTGCCGATCAAGGTGGCCGCAGTGACGGCCGCCACGGCACGCGCCGGGGCGGCTGCACCCGGCGGCCCGACCGCGGCGGCAGGCGCCGATCTCGCTGGGCTCGAACTCGCCGGTGATTCCCGCGGCGTGGTCGTCGTCAAGGCCGACCCGGCCGGGCGCGGCCATGCCGTGGGGCTGCGCGCCGGCGACCTGATCCTCGGCGTGAACCGCGAACCGGTGACGTCGCCGGCCGAGTTCGCGCGCGCCATGGGCCGCGCGGGCGAGAAGGTGATCTCGATCCTGCGCGGAGAAAGCAAGTTGCGTTTCGTCGTTGGTTGAGTTTCAGCCTGAGGTCGGCGTACCGGCCTCGTCCATGCCACTGCGGCGTCGTGCCGATCAACCCAGGAGCAGCGTTCATGTCGATCCGACAAACCCTCATCGCCGCGGCGATCGCCGCGTTCGGCCTGACCGGCGCCCATGCCGCCGAGGACAAGAAGCCCAACCTCGACCGCGGCAAGACCGGTGCGCCGTCGGCCGGTGCGCAGGCGGCCGAGGCGGTCGCCACCGCCCACGCGCTGGCCCGCTATGGCGACGCCAACAAGGACGCGCTGTCGCTGATCACCGCGGCGCGCATCCTGAAGGAGACCGGCGTGCGTGCCGACGCACTCAAGGTGGCCAAGGGCACCGAGGAAGCGGCCAAGCGCAGCGACGACGCGTTGAGCGCCGACGCCGTGCTCGAGCGCGGCCGCGCGCTGGCCGCCGGCCGGCCGGACCTGCTCGCGCTGGCCGACGACGTCGCCAAGGCGAGCTCGCGCGGTGTCGACCGCGGGCCGCAGGTCGGCCGCAACAAGGTGGTCGGCAGCCGTGCCTGGCACCACTACGACCTGCGCTTCGTCGGTGGCGAACTGGCCAAGGTCTATGCACGCGGCGACGGTGACTCCGACCTCGACCTCTACGTCTATGACGAGCGCGGCAACCTGATCTGCAAGGACGATTCGCCCGGCGACGAGATGGCGTGTGCCTGGACGCCGCGCTGGACCGGCATGTTCCGTATCCGCGTGCTCAACCGCGGCATCGCCAACCAGTACTCCATCGTCACCAACTGAGCGCGCACAGCGCCTGCCGCATCTGCCATGACCGCCCGCTCGCTTGTCCGCCACGCTGCCGCCGCGCTGCTGCTCGGTGCGGCGCTGTCTGCGCCGGCGGCGGGCAAGGTGCTGGCAGTGCTGGTCGGCGTGTCGGAGTACCCGACGCTGGACAAGCGCTACCAGCTCGAGGGGCCGCGCAACGACGTCAAGCGGCTGCGCGCGGTGCTGCAGCAGCGCGGCGTGGCGGCGCAGGACCTGCGTGTGCTGGCCGACGGCGTCGACGGTGCCGAACTGCCCACGCGCGCCGCCATCCTCGGCGCCTGGCAGCAGGCCGCCGAGCGCGCCCGCGCCGGCGACGTGCTGGTGCTGTACTTCGCCGGCCACGGCAGCCAGCAACCGGCCGACCGGCGCACGCCGCAGGGGCGCGAGGAGGTCGACGGACTGAACGAGATCATCCTGCCGCGCGACGTCGGCCCCTGGGCGAACGAGAAGGTGGCGGTGGCCAACGCGATCGTCGACCACGAGCTGCGCCGCATCGTCGATGCGGTGACCGCCAAGGGCGCCTTCGTCTGGGCGATCTTCGACGCCTGCCATTCGGCGACGCTGGTGCGCTCGGCGGCGGACACGTCGTCCGAGGTGCGCTACCGCCAGGTTGCGCCGGGCGATCTCGGCATTCCAGCGCGTGCGCTGGACGAGGCGGCGACACGTTCCTCCGCGCCTGCAGCGCCCGCAGCGCCGGTCGCGGCAGCCACCGGCGGCTCGGCGTTCTTCTATGCCGTGCAGACCGACCAGGCGGCGCCGGAGATGCGCCTGCCGCTGGGCGAGCCCGGTCGCACCTCGCACGGGCTGTTCAGCTTCACGCTGGCGCGCGCGCTCGAGTCCGGCCGGCCGATGAGCTACCGGCAGCTCGCGCAGCAGGTGTTCAGCGACTACGCGGCGATGAACGAGGCGCGCGTCACGCCGCTGTTCAGCGGCTCGGCGCTCGACCGCGCCGTGCTCGACCAGCCCGCGCCGCCGGTGCGACAGTGGGCGCTGCAGCGCGACGACGGCCTGTCGCTGCGTGCCGGCCGCCTGTCCGACATCGCGGTCGGCACGGTGTTCGCTGTGGTGCCCCGACCACTGGCTGCGGCATCGGAGGCGATCGGCTTCGTGCGCGCCGAGAGTGTCGATTCGGCGCGTACCACGCTCGCGCCGCTGGCCTGGGCCGGCAAGCCCGCACCCGACCCGGCCGCCATGCCGCCAGGTGCCCACGCGCGCCTGGTGCAGAGCGGCGTGGCCTACCGCCTGCGCGTGGCCGTCGATGCGGCGGCCTGTGCTGCGCGCGACTGCCCGGCTCGTGCGGCGCTGGATCGATTGCGCGCCGCCGGCACGGCCGCCACCGGCGTGGAGGTGGAGTGGCTCGCCCCGGGTGCCGCCGCCGACGTGACCCTGCGTGTGCTGCCCGACCGCGTGCAGGTGCTGGCCCCCTCGCAGCAACTGCGCACCGACTGCGCACGCGACGGCAAGCGCGACGACAAGCGAGACTGCGCGGCGCCGCCGACGCTCGGCCTGCGCATCGCCCCGGCAGCGCCTGCCGAGACCGTGGAGGCGGAACTCGCCGCGCTGCTGCACCGCCTCGGCCGTGCCACCAACCTGATGCGCCTGGCTGCGGCGCAGCCGGCCAGCGGCTTCGGCAGCGCCGGGCTGGAGCTGAGCCTGTGGCTGCTCAAGCCGGGTGGTGCGCAGCCGCTCGGTGCCGAGCGGGTGCCGCGCCTGCGCGCCGGCGACGTGCTCGAACTGCGGCTGCGCAACCCCGGCCGCATCGCCGTCGATGCGACGGTGCTTTACACCGACGCCAACTACGGCATCACCGCGCTGTGGCCGGACGCCAGTGGCGTCGACAACCGGCTCGGCCCGGGCGACGAGCATGCGCTGCGCATCGACATCACCGACGAGGCGATCGGCGTCGAGCGCATCCTGACCATCGCCGCCGAGGCGCAGGCCAAGGCCGAGCGTACCGACCTGTCCTTCCTCGCGCAGCCACCGCTGACCGTGCTGCGCAGCGCGAGCCCGGCCACCGCCGACGAACTGATCCAGGGCTTCCGCGACGCGGCCTTTGCAGAACACACGACACGAGGCGCCGCGGTGCGCCGCCCGACCCCGCGCACGGCGATGCACGTGCTGACCCTGCAGGTGGTGAGATGAGCGACGAAGCAGCGCCGGAAGCCGGCTGGCTGGCCGCGATCGCCGCCGGCGGCGCAGGCCGCGAAGTCGCGGTGCGCGCGCTGTGGCGCGCCTACCGCTCGCCGCTGCTCGGCTGGCTGCGCCGCCGCGGTGCCGGCGACGACGAGGCCGAGGACCTGCTGCAGGACGCCTTCGTCAAGCTCACCGCATCGGCCGGCAGCTACCGCGGCGACGGCTCGGCGCGCGGCTGGATCTACGCCATCCTGCGCAACCAGTGGCTGGATCACCTGCGCCGGCATCGCCCCGAGGTGCTGCTCGACGACGACGGCTGGGCCTGGCTGGAGGACACCGTCGCCGCCGACGCGCCGAGCGGCGGCGGCGAGGACGACTGCGTGCGCAACGCTTTCGCGCGCTTCGGCCGCGAGCACCCCGAGCGTGCCGAAGCGCTGCGCCGCATGGTGGTCGACGGCTGGAGCGTGCGCGAGGTTGCCGGCTACCTGCAGCGCACCGAGCGGGCCACCTTCGAATACCTCTCGCAGTGCCGCAAGAAGTTGCGGCCGCTGCTGCAACCCTGCCTCGACCTGCTGGGGCAACGACCATGAACGATCCGCATCCGCAGGACGACCCGTCGCTGGCGCGCTGGCTGGCTGCGCTGCGTGGCGAACGCGGCGAGGGCGAGGGTGACGGCAGCCTCGACGCGCAGTCGCTGCGCACGCTGCTGCAGGCCGAGTCTGCACGCGAGCAGGCGGCGGCGAAAGCCGGCGGCGAGGACTTCCATGCCGACCGGCTGGTCGAGCGCCTGCGACGCGAAGGCTTGCTGGACGCCGCGCCGGCTCCCGCGAAGGGCGCGTCCGGATGGTCGTGGAGCCGCTCGCTGCGCTGGGCGCTGCCCTCGGCGGCCGTCGCGCTGGCCGCACTGTGGATGGTCATGCCGCCGCCCGACGACCCCTATGGCGAACCACCGGGCTACCGCGGCACGCTGCAGGAACTGGGCACCACCGCCAGCAACCCGCGCGCGAGTGCCGAGGCCACCGCCGCGGCGCTGCGCGCCGCCGGGGTCGAGGCCTCGATCTATTCCGCGCGGCCGATCTACTACGTCGACCTCGATGTCACCGACAACAACCGCGACGCCGTGCAGGCCGCACTGAAGCAGGCCGCGCCGCCGCTGGCCGCCGCGTCGGTGCCGGCCGGCACGCTGCGCCTGCGCTTCCAGAAACCATGAACTCACGACGCTTCCTCCCGACGCTGTTCGCGGCGCTCACCTTCCTGTTCGGCCATGCGGGGGCGGCCGCAGCCTCGCGGACCTGGCAGGGCTGGCTGGAGGTGCGCGCCCATGCCGGGCCGGGCTGCGCGCACGAGCCGACGCCGCCGTACCGGCGCGCGGTGCACCTGATCGCCGTCGCAGCGGACGATGCCGCGGCGCCATCGTCCTGGCTGGTGCTCGGCGCGATGGAGCCGGTGCGCATCGTGCCGAGCAACGGCGCGCTCGCCCTGGTCTCGGCCGAGGATGCGCGACGCATGCTCGGGCGCGTCGATCCTGTCGGCGCCGCGGGGCCCATTGCCGGCCGTGCCTTCATGGCGGGCTGGGCCGAGCGCGCCGATGCCGTCGACGGCGGCTGTGCGTTCGCGCAGGCCGAGTTGCAGGTCGAACCCGCCACGGCGGACGCTGCGGCCCTGTCGCGTGTGCAGCCGCTGCTCTCGCTGTGGGCCGCGCAGTCCCGCGAAACGCCCGGGGCTGCGTGGCCGGCGCCGGTCGTCGCCGAGGCGCTGGCGCACTTCGAGGCGCTCGCGCAACCGGCCGCGCCGCCCAGTGGCCTGGGCGGCCTCGCCAGCGACCTGGCCGAGCAGTTGTGGTCGACCAAGCGCCGTGCCGAGGCGGCACCGCTGCTGGCCGTCGCGGCGGCGCTGTATGCGCGCGACGGTGAACTCGCCTTGCGCCACCGTGCGCTCGCGCTCGCCCGGCTCGGCGAACTGATGGGCTCGCTGCGCCGACCTGCGGCGGCCGAGGCGGCCTACCGCGAAGCGCTGGCACTGGCACAGACACGCAGCGATGCGCGCCTCGCGGCACGCCTGCACAACCACCTCGGTACGCTGCTGCTGCGCGGCGGGCGCAGCGACGAGGCCGCCCAGGCCTTCGAACAAGCCGTGGCCGGCGAACGCCGCGGCGGCGACGTGTTCGACCTGGCCGTGGCGCTGAACAACCTCGGCCAGTCGCAGGAACGCCGCGGGCAGACCGCGTTGGCACGGCGCAGCTATGAAGACGCGCTGACGGTCATCGCGCAGGCCGGCGAAGAAGGCAGCGGCCTGGCCGCGATGCTGCGTCAGCACCTCGAGCAGCTCGACGCGCCGCGCGGATCGACGCCGCGCGCACAGCCGCTCGGCGCCTGAGCGTGGAATCGAAATGAACACGCACATTGCCCTGCAGCCGAGCCCGTGGCGGCGCTGGCATGCCCTGCGCGCCGGGCTGCTGCTGGTGGCCGCGCTGGCCGGCCCCGGCGCCTGGGCGGCACCGACAGACAGCGCCGACTTCGTCGAGCAGTTGCGACTGGCGCGCCGCCTCGCGGCCTACGCGCAGGCCAACGACGATGCGCTGGCGATGCTCGCCGCGGCACGCGTGATGGCCGAGACCGGCGCTGCGCGCTCGCGCAGCGACCCGCAGCAGCCCGGCGAGCCGCTGGCCGATGCCTACTTCGACCGCGCCGAGGCCCTGGCGCGTGGCCGCGCCGACCTGGCGGCGCTGATTGCCGATGCGCGCGCCGCGCGGCTGCGCCATTCGCGCGCTGGCGGCGACGTGCGGACGTCGGTGGTGCTGGGTGGCGGCCGGCTTCGAGTCAGGCTCAACTACACGCTGGGTCAGCGCGCCCGCTTCGGCATCGACCCCGACCCGACCGATTCAGTGACGCTGCGCGTGCTCGGCCCGGGCCAGGAACTGCTGTGCGAGCTGTCGACCCAGCGCGAGCAGCGCGGCTACGTCGAGTGCGAATGGCTGCCGCAGCAGGCGGGCGACACGACCATCCTGATCCTCAACCCGAACCCGCGCGCGGTCGAGGTGATGTACTTCCACAACTGATCCGATGCGTGCGCCTGTCCACTCCCGTTCACTGGCCTGCCGCCTCGGCGCGGCGGCCGTGCTGGCCCTGTGCGCCGGCTGCACCGTCGTCACCGGCGTCGAGGGCGTGAGCTACCGCAATGCGCGCAACCAGGGCGAGGCGCTGCACCGGTCGGGCAAGCCGGTGCCGCGCGCGGTCGACCGATGGCAGGCCGACAAGGACCTGTTCATCGGCGTGGCCATCAGCGGCGGCGGCAGCCGTTCGGCCAACTTCGGCATGGCCGCGCTGGCCGAACTGGAGGCGCTGGGCATCCTCGAACACGTCGACGCCATCTCGGCGGTCAGCGGTGGCTCGATCCCGACCGCGCTGTTTGCGCTCGACGGCGACCAGCCCGGCTGGGCCGAGCGCGGCCGTGCCAAGGTCGGCACCGACATGCTGCGGCCGCTGGTCGGCCGGCTCCTCAACCCGGTCAACGCGCTGGCCACCACCTTCACCGACCGCGACCGCAGCGACACGATGGCCGAGATCTTCGAGGACAAGCTCTTCGACGGCCGGCGCGTGCGTTTCGGCGACCTCGGCGCGCGCGGCCCGATGCGCCCGGCGATCTACTTCAACGCCACCGACAGCACCGACGGCGGCCGCCGCTTCGTCTTCACCGAGGAGAGCTTCGTGCGCCTGGGCTCCGAGCTCGGTGCCTACCCGCTGGCCTGGGCGATGGCGGCGTCGGCCGCCTTCCCCGGCGCCTTCAACTCGGTGACGCTGCGCCGCCATCCGCTGGACGCCTCGGCGCCGCGCGGCGAGGCGCGCTACCTGCACCTGATCGACGGCGGCGTGTCCGACAACCTCGGTGTCGAGACGCTGATCGAGAAGGCGCGCGCGCAGCACATCGCGGCGCTGCGCGGCAAGCGCAAGCCGCGCGGCTGCCTGATGATCCTGATCGACTCGCACGTGCCCTCGACCACGGTGTCGGAGTCGCTGCAGTCGGACCGGCGCAACGTGGCGTCGATGCTGATCGACCTGAACTTCCTCGACGCGATCGACGGCATGCTGTCGAACCGGCGCGACGACACGCTGGCGCGGGTCGGCATCCGCCGCGCCGACGCGGTTGGCCTGTTCGACATCGAGATCCAGCCCGGCCTGGTCGAGAAGGGCGTGCGGCCCTACCGCCGCGTCGGCGAGTTCGAGATCGGCTTCCTCGTTGCCGACGGGCTGCCCTTGGCGACCGCCGACCTCTTTCTCGAGGAGGGCACACTCGCCTTCGAGGCCTCGCAGCGCATCCGCCCGGAGCGCATGAGCTGCCAGGCCTGGCATGTGTCGCTCGGCGACCTGCAGAGCATCGTGCCGTGGCGCGAGCGTGAAGGCCGCTGGGAGCGCCTGTCGCTCGACGCACCGGCCGACCAGACGGTGTTCGCTGCGCGCGCGCGGCTGGCGCGGCTGATCGAGCAGGTCTCGACCAGCCACCACCTCACCGGCCCCGCGCAGTGCAGCGCACCGACCATCCAGCAGGCGCTGTTCGATGCTGCGCACATCGCCGTGCGGCAGGACAAGGACTCGCTCGACCGTGTGTGCGGCTGGTTCGCCGAGCGCGGCCTGGCCACCGGCGGGCGCTGCCGCGCCGAGGCCGCGCCGCTCGGCCCTGACGGCCCGGCGATGGAGCCGATCCGCATGCCGCGCAGCGACGATCCGATCGAGCAGCGCGCCAACCGCTTCATGCGCTGCGTCGACACGGGCGATCCGGCCGTGCCGCTCGCACCCTGACATGTTTCAAGCTCATGCGTCATTCGTTCCGGGAGCCCCGATGAAGCAAACCCTGTCCCTCGTCCTGCTGGCCGCGGCCAGCGCGGTCCATGCCGAGACGCCGTGTTTCCTGATCCCTGCCCAGGGCGCGCAGGCCAACGTGGCCGGCACGCCGGTGAGCGGCCCGATGCTCAGCCGCGCCTGCGATGCGCTGGTGGTGCAGGCCGGCAGCGTGCGCGCGGTCTACAGCGACACCGACGGCGCGACACACATGCCGGTGATCGCTGCCGGCGAGCGCTTCGTCGCAGCCAAGGCCAGCCAGGCGATGCAGTCCTACGAGGACCTGGACTTGAACCTGCGCTCCGTGTCGCGTGTGTCCACCGGCGGCCCGGCGGTCAAGCGTTTCGATCCGGTGACGCTGCAGGCACGCGAGTTCAACGCACCGTTCAAGGAGATCCACGTGCCGGCATCCGGCCTGGCCTTCAAGCCGGCGAAGGTCGGCGCCGACGCGCAGTTTCAGGTGCTCGACGAGGGCAAGCGGGTTGTGCAGAGCGGCCCGGTCGGCGTGGGCGTGAAGATCGACCGCAAGGGCCTGTCGCCCGGTGGCCGCTACGTCTACCAGTTGCTCCAGGGCGGCAAGCCGGTGCTGGCGAGCAGCTTCACGCTGACCGATCCGGACAACGAGAGCTTCGTCGCTGCCGGGCTGCAGCGCATCGACTCGACGCCGGGGCTGGACGCTGCGGCGCGCGCCATCGCCCGGGCACTGCTCTACGAGGAGCGCTCGCTTTCCTTCAACGGCATGCTGGTCATGCAGGGGTTCCCGCGATGAAGACCACGATCGCCTGGCTCGCGCTGTGCGGTGTGATGCCGCTGGCCTGGGCTCAGCAGGGCAGCGAGTTCCTCGACCAGAAGGTCTCCAAGCTCGCCACCAGCGACGCAGACTACCTCTGCGAGCGTCTCTACGACTCGGCCAGCCCGGTGGGCATGCTCGCCGAGCTGGCGCTGATCATCGGCCCGCGTGTGCTGCTGCAGAAGGTGCCGGACGTCTCCGGCATCTCGCCACAGGAGAACAAGGAGCTGTTCGACAAGCTGCGCGTGCTGGCGCGGCGAAAGGTCTGGTTGCCGGTGAGCGCCGAGACGCAGGTCGGCAGCTGGTTGAACGAGAAGTACGTCAAGGACGGCGCCATCATCGCCAGCGACAAGCTCAATTCGCGCGACCGCCAGCGCTTCGAGGAGATCCGCAAGACGCTGGACGCGATCGTCGGCACGCTGCCCGAGGACAACCCCTACAAGTTCACGCTGCAGGTGGTGCAGGGCGACCAGTCGAACGCGTCGATCGGTGTCGGCGGATACGTCTACCTCAACCTCGGCCTGGTGCGCGACCGCTCGCTCAACGCCAACGACATCGCGCTGCGCCTGGCCCACGAGGTCGCGCACCTGACGCGGCGCCATGCGCTGAAGGACATCCAGCTCAAGCTGATCGACGCGATGGCGGCGAAGAAGGACATCCAGGGCATGCTCAGCATCGCCACCAACCCGGTGAAGACGGTGCAGGACGTGCTGGGCACGGCCAACTCGACGCTGCTGCTGTTCCAGCGCTTCGACCAGAACCAGGAGCTCGAGGGCGATGCCTGCGGCATGTACCTGCTGTCGCGCACGCCAGGCATCGACGCGCGCGCCGCGCTGAAGGCCTACGAGGCGCGCAAGCCGCTGACCGCGCCCGAGTCCTGGGACACCTCGCACCCGACGCACGAGGAGCGCCAGTTCGTGATGACGGTGCAGCTCGACCCGGCGCAGCGCGAGCAGGCGATCCAGCGCAACAAGTCCGGCGGCGGGCCGCGCACGCCGCCGCTCACCGGCAATGCGCCGGCGGCGGCGCCGGCCACCGCCGGCGGCGCGACCA
>NZ_CALRZC010000197.1:0-15725 GCF_943372545.1 Variovorax sp. YR752
AGGCGCCGCCGGGAATCAGGCGCACGCCGACGCGCAGCGCGCCGTCGTCCAGGCCGCTGCAGATCGAGTAGGAGCGGCGCAGGTCTTCGCCGTTCAGTTCGGTGCGCAGCGTCAGGTACTGGCCGGGCGTGTAGGCGAAGGTGTCGCGCAGTTCGTCGGGCACGCCGAAGCCGACGATCAAGGCATCGGCGTCGCGCTCGATGCGCTGGACCGGCAGGGCGTGGAATTGCAGGCTCATCGTGATCTCGGATCGTCAGATCGGCTTGAAGTGTTCGAACGGTTCCAGGCAGTCCAGGCAGCGGTACAACGCCTTGCAGGCGGTGGAACCGAAGGCGGACAGGCGCTGCGTGTTGACGCTCGCGCAGCGCGGGCAGGCGATGCCCCTGGGGTGGAAGCGCAGCGGCTGCGCGTCAGCCGCCTTGAGATGCGGCGGCGCGATGCCGTAGGCGCGCAGCTTCTCGGCCGCCTCGGGCGCGATCCAGTCGCTCGTCCAGGCCGGGTCGAGGCGGGTCGTCACCGTCACGCTGCGCGCACCGGCGGCGCGCAGCGCCTGCACCACCGAGTCCTCGATCACCTCGGTGGCTGGGCAGCCGGAGTAGGTCGGCGTCAGCGTCACGCTCACGTCGTCGTCGGCGTCAACATCGAGCGCGCGCACGATGCCCAGATCGACCACCGACAGCACCGGCACCTCGGGGTCGGGCACCATCGCCAGCGTCGCCCAGGCTTCGGCGTTGTTCACCACACCGCTCCAGGAAAGGCGCGCGGCAGCGACTGCATCTCGGCGAGCAGGAAGCCCATGTGCTCGCTGTGCACACCGCGCTTGCCGGTGGAACGGAACGGCGTGTCCGCCAGCGGCACCAGGCCGGCTTCGTCGAACACCGGCTGCAGCTCGGCCATCCAGGCCTCCTTCAGCGAGCCCCAGGCCGGGCCCAGGCCGCTGGCCTGTGCCTGCGCATCGATCGCGTCGTCGACGAAGCACTCGGCCGTGTAGGGCCACAGCAGCGTGAGCGCCTCCTTCATGCGGCGCGTGGATTCTTCGCTGCCGTCGCCCAGCCGCACCACCCAGTCGCCGGCGTGCTGCTGGTGATAGCGCACCTCCTTCAGGCTCTTGGCGGCGATGGCGGCCAGTTGCGCATTCGTCGACGCGGCCAGTGCGGTGCACAACACCTTCATGAAGCTGGCCCACAGGAAGGCGCGCAGCACGGTGCAGGCGAAGTCGCCGGGCGGCAGTTCGAGCAGGGTCGGGTTGTGGTACTCGCGCTCCTCGCGCAGGAAGGCCAGCGCATCCTCGCCGCGGCCGCGGCCTTCCAGCTCGCCGGCCAGCGCCAGCAGCGCGCGAGCCTGCCCGATGTGGTCGAGCGCCACGTTGGTCAGCGCGATATCCTCTTCCAGCACCGGCGCGTGCCCGCACCACTCGGCCAGGCGCTGGCCGTGGATCAGGCAGGCATCGGCGATGCGCAGAACGTATTCGGTCTTCGCATCCATCACATGTGGTCCACGTCGGCCGGCAGCTGGTAGAAGGTCGGGTGGCGGTAGACCTTGTCCTCGGCCGGCCCGAAGAACATGTCCTTGGTGTCCGGGTCGCTGGCGACGATCTGGTCGGACCGCACCACCCACACGCTCGCGCCTTCCTGGCGCCGCGTGTAGACGTCGCGCGCCATCTGGATCGCCATCGCCGAATCGCTCGCATGCAGGCTGCCGCAGTGCTTGTGGTCCAGCCCGCTCTTGCTGCGCACGAACACTTCCCACAGGGGCCACTCGTTCTTCATGACAGCCCCTCGGCCGACGGATACGTCGGCCGATCCCCCGAGGGGATCTCGCCCGCCTTCGGGCGGCCGGGCGCCGGGCTCGCCGCGCTGAACATGCTCTGGCTCATGCTGCCTCCTTCTTGAGTTGCTTCTTGCGTTCGTGCGCGAGCGCGGCTTCGCGCACCCAGGCACCGTCGTCCCAGGCCTTGACACGCGCGGCCAGGCGCTCGCGGTTGCACGGGCCGTGGCCGTTGACCACGTTCCAGAACTCGTTCCAGTCGATCGCGCCGAAGTCGTAGGACTTGCGCTCTTCGTTCCAGCGCAGGTCGGGGTCGGGCAGCGTCACGCCCAGCACCCTCGCTTGCTCGACCGTCGCGTCGACGAATTTCTGTCGCAGCTCGTCGTTGCTGATGCGCTTGATGCCCCAGCGCATCGACTGCGTGCCGTGGGTCGATTCCGCGTCCGGCGGGCCGAACATCATCAGGCTGGGCCACCACCAGCGGTTCACCGCGTCCTGCACCATCGCGCGCTGCGCGTCGGTGCCCTGCGTCATCATCACGTGCAGCGCGTCGAAGCCCTGGCGCTGGTGGAAGGACTCCTCCTTGCACACCCGAACCATCGCGCGCGCATAGGGGCCGTAGGAACAGCGGCACAGCGGCACCTGGTTCATGATCGCTGCGCCGTCGACCAGCCAGCCGATCACGCCGACGTCGGCCCAGGAAAGCGTCGGATAGTTGAAGATCGAGCTGTACTTGGCGCGGCCGCTGTGCAGCGCGTCGATCAGATCGTCGCGCGACACGCCCAGCGTCTCGGCCGCGGCGTAGAGATACAGGCCGTGGCCGCCCTCGTCCTGCACCTTGGCCAGCAGGATGGCCTTGCGCTTGAGCGTCGGCGCGCGGGTGATCCAGTTGCCCTCGGGCAGCATGCCGACGATCTCCGAGTGTGCATGCTGGCTGATCTGCCGCACCAGTGTCTTGCGGTAGTGCTCGGGCATCCAGTCCTTGGCCTCGATGAACTCGCCGGCGTCGATGCGCGCCTCGAAGGCCGCTTCGCGCGCCTGGTCCTCGGGCGACTTGACTGCCTGAACCTGGCCCTTGGCCTCGCGGGCCAGGGTGTCCATGGCTTGGGTGTACATGCTGTGCTCCTTATCCCTTGGGCCGCTGATCAATCACGCGGCGTGCCTTGCCGACCAGCGTGCGTTCGATCGAATCGGGCAGCCCGACCTCGACCTCTGCGCTCACGCCGACCAGCGTCTTGATGCGGTGCTGCAGCCATTCGCCGAGCTCGCGCCGGTCGGCGGTGCCGGCCGCGCCGGCCTCGGGGCGCACCTCGCAGCGCACGGTGACGTGGTCGAGGTGTCCGTTGCGCGTGACGACGATCTGGTACTGGCCGCTGAGCCTGTCGTTCTGCAGGATCAGTTCCTCGATCTGCGTCGGGAACACGTTGACGCCGCGGATGATCAGCATGTCGTCGCTGCGGCCGACGATCTTGCCGATGCGCCGCATGCTGCGTGCGGTGGGCGGCAGCAGGCGCGTCAGGTCGCGCGTGCGGTAGCGCACCACCGGCAGCGCTTCCTTGGTCAGCGTGGTGAAGACGAGTTCACCCTCGGCACCGTCGGGCAGCACCTCGCCGGTGTCCGGGTCGATGATCTCGGGGTAGAAATGGTCCTCCCAGATCACCGGGCCGTCCTTGGCCTCGATGCACTCGTTGGCCACACCCGGGCCCATCACCTCCGACAGGCCGTAGATGTCGACCGCGTCGATGCCGGCGGCGGCCTCGATGTCGCGGCGCATCGCCTCGGTCCAGGGTTCGGCGCCGAAGATGCCGACCTTCACCGACATCTCCTTCGGGTCCAGCCCCTGGCGGCGGAATTCCTCGATGATCACCTGCATGTAGCTGGGCGTGACCATGATGATGTCGGGCTTGAAGTCGACGATCAGCTGCACCTGCTTCTCGGTCTGCCCGCCTGACATCGGGATCACCGTGCAGCCCAGCTTCTCGGCACCGTAGTGCGCACCCAGGCCGCCGGTGAAGAGGCCGTAGCCGTAGGCCACGTGGACCATGTCGCCGCGGCGGCCGCCCGAGGCGCGGATCGAGCGCGCCACGAGATCGGCCCAGCGATCGATGTCGCCCTGCGTGTAGCCGACCACCGTCGGCTTGCCGGTCGTGCCCGACGAGGCATGCACCCGCACCACCTGCTCGCGCGGCACGGCGAACATGCCGAAGGGATAGTTCTCGCGCAACTCCTTCTTGGTGGTGAAGGGGAACTTCGCCAGGTCGGCCAGGGACTTCAGGTCGTCCGGGTGCACGCCCTTCGCGTCGAAGGCACGCCGGTAGTGCGCCACGTTGTCGTAGGCGTGGCGCAGCGACCACTTCAGCCGCTGCAATTGCAGGGACTGCAGTTCATCGCGGCTGGCGGTCTCGATGGCCTCGAGATCGCCGGGGGCAGGGTGCTTGACGGGCATGGCTGCTTGTCTCCTCGGGGCCGGTCAGGTCGTGACGACCTGCTTGCCCTTCATGCGGTACGAACGGCCGCGGAACACCGCGATGCGCTCGCCACCCTGGTTGCTCACCTCGATGTCGTACACGCCCATGCGCGAGCCCTGCGACACCACACGGCCGCTGGCGGTGAGCCGGTCACCGAGCTTGCCCGGGCCGAGCAGGTCGACGTCGAAGCCGGAAGCCACGGTCAGCTCGTTGTACGAGTTGCAGGCGTAGGCGAAGGCCATGTCGGCCAGCGTGGCGATGAGGCCGCCCTGGCAGATGCCGAAGCCGTTGAGCATGTCTTCGCGCACCGTCATCGTCACGCTGGCATGGCCGGGCGAGATGGAGGCGACCTCCATGCCAAGCGCATGCGCCGCCTTGTCGGTGGCGAACATGGTGTCGCGCACGCGCTCGGCAAGGTGCTGCGCCGCGGCGTAAGTCTCGTCCTTCATCAGCGGTCCTTGAAGGAAGGGGAGCGCTTGGCGAAGAACGCCGATACGCCCTCGAGGTAGTCGTGGCTCATGCCGAGCCGGCGCTGCACCTCGCCTTCCATGCTCAGCGCAGCCGACAGGTCCATGTGATCGGCGGCGGCAAAGGCGCGGCGCGTCTCGGCCAATGCCTTGCTCGGCATCGCGGCCAGGCGCTCGGCCAGGGCCTTGGTTTCGGCGGCCAAGGCGGCATCGTCGACGCAGCGCCAGATCATGCCGATGCGCTGCGCTTCCTCGGCGCTGCACTTGTCGCCCAGCAGCGCCAGCGCCATCGCGTTGGCGCGGCCGACCAGGCGTGGAAGCAGCCAGGTGCCGCCGCAGTCGGGCACCAGGCCGATCTTCGAGAAGGCCTGGATGAAGCTGGCCGAGCGCGCGGCCAGCACGATGTCGCAGTTCAGCGCCAGGTTGGCGCCGGCGCCGGCGGCCACGCCGTTGACCGCAGCGATCACCGGTGCCGGGAAGTGGTGGATCAGCATCGCCAGCGGCTTGTAGCGTGCCTCGATCAGGTTGCCGATGTCGCGCGGTTCGGCGCCGGGCGTGAGGTCGGGCGCGATGGCCGGGTCGGAGAGATCCTGGCCGGCACAGAAGCCGCGCCCGGCGCCGGTGATGACGACGCAGCGCACCGCGGGGTCGGCCGCGGCGGCCTTCAGCGCCGATGACAGCGCGTCATGCATCGCGCCGTTGAAGCTGTTCAGCGCCTGCGGGCGGTTCAGCGTGAGCGTCTGGACAGCGCCATCGCGGTGGCTCAGCACGGGGGCGGCATCGTCGGCCATCGGCACCTCGGGTGGGAGTGACTTATTCATTGACCGATCGGTCAATGAATAGTTAATGTAGGTCAATCCGAGGGGCGCGGCAAGGCGCGGGCGGGGCGGGAAATCACTGAGGTCGGGCGCAGCGGACATCGCTGCGCCGCCCTGTCACCACCGGGCGGCGGTCATCGGAAGCGGTGCCCGGAACTTGTCAGGTCTTCTTCCAGACGAACGGGAAGGCCAGCTGCCTGAGGAAGCCGTCGGGCACGTAGTCGCCCTGCACGCCGTAGTGGTCGGGCCACTTCCGGTCCGACTGCACCGCGGTGCCGAACAGGTGGTCGAGGAAGGCGAAATGGGCGGCGTAGTTGCGGTCGATCGCCTCGTCGTCCTGCGAGTGGTGCCAGTGGTGGAAGTTGGGCGTGACGATCAGGTAACGCAGCGGCCCGAGCCGCACGCTGACGTTGGCATGGTTGAACACCGCCTGGAAGCCGACGATGACGATGTAGGCGTCGATCACTTCCTTGCTGAAGCCGAGCACGTAGATCGGCGCCAGCACCAGCGTGCGCGTGATCAGCAGCTCGACGATGTGCTGGCGCGAGCCGGCCAGCCAGTCCATGTGCTTGGCGCTGTGATGCACCGCGTGCAGGCGCCACAGCACGGGCACCTCGTGGTAGGCGCGGTGCGTCCAGTACTGCACCAGGTCGGCCACCAGCACGATCAGGAACAGCGCGACGAAGAAGTTCAGGTCCTGCACCCAGAAGCGGATGCCGTCCTTGGCGGCCCAGCCGAACAGCTTGTGCACCAGCAGGTTGGTGGCCAGCAGCACGAAGCCGACCACCATGTGGTTGACGATGAAGTGGTGGAAGTCGGTCTGCCACTCGGCACGGAACACCGGCTGGTTCTTGCGCAGCGCGAACAGCTTCTCGATGAAGATGAAGATCAGCGAGGAGCCGAGCAGGTCGAGGATGAACCAGTCGAGGCCGATGTAGGGCGTGTCGTCGGCGAAGTCGTTGACCGGCACCTTGTGGCCGCCGAGCAGCGCGGTCAGCGCGACCAGCACGAAGGCCGCGGCAGCCAGCCAGCGCGCGCGGCCGAAGACGATGTTGACCAGCGCGATGCCGCCGGAGATCACCATCGCTCCAAACATCACCATGCGCAGCACGTCGACGCTGTAGGACTTGCGCAGCTGCGGCGTGGTCAGGTACTCGGGGAAGTGGAAGGCGAGCACGCCGAGGAAGCACAGGATCGCCAGCGACAGCGCGATCACGCCGGAGATCATTCCCTTGCCCGGCTGCAAGGCGCCGTGCGATTCGGTCAGCTGGTTGAGTTTGTCGAGTTCCTGCATCTGCGTGCGCCTCCCTGGTGGCGCAGGATGATACGAGGAGCCCGAGGCTTCAGGCAGCGCGTTCTTGTTGCATCGGTTGCATCGCAGGCAGGGTGTGATGCAGTCCACGCAGCACATCGCCGATCACGATGATCGCCGGGCTGCCTAGGCCATGTTGATGCACCAGCGTGGATAGGCCGCCCAGCGTTCCGACCGCCTGGCGCTGCTGCGGCAGGCTGGCGTGCTGCACCACCGCCACCGGCGTCTGGGGCGGCAGCGCGTCGAGCAAGCCGGTCTGCAGTTCATGCACCGTCGAGACGCCCATGTAGATCACCAGCGTCAGGCCTTGCGCGGCGGCGGCGGCCAGCGTCGGCCAGTGCAGCGACGCATCGTCGCCGCGCGCATGACCGGTCACCAGCATCACACCGTGTGCGTGAGCACGGTGCGTCAGCGGCACGCCCAGCGCCGTGGTGGCGGCCAGGCCGGCGGTGATGCCGTTGACGATCTCCACGGCGATGCCCTGCGCACGCAGGTGCTCGGCCTCCTCGCCGCCGCGGCCGAACACGAACGGGTCGCCGCCTTTCAGCCGAACCACACGTTCACCCTTCAGCGCCTCGGCCGCCATCAGCTTCTCGATGAAGGCCTGCGGCGTGCTCGCGCAGCCGCCGCGCTTGCCGACGTGCACGATGCGCGCCGAGCGCCGCGCATAGCGCAGCACGCCGTCGCCGACCAGGTCGTCGACCAGCAGCACGGTGGCGGCGCGGATCGCGCGGACCGCCTTGATCGTCAGCAGCTCGGGGTCGCCCGGGCCGGCACCGACCAGGGTCACGGAACCTGTGTTCATGCGGTCTTCTCCTGCGTCAGCGGGTGCTGCAGCGCGGCCAGCGCGGCGGTGATCGCCTCGACCTGCTGCTGCAGCGGCGCCGGTGCGGGCTTCTCGCCGCTGACCACCGACTGGATGTAGAGCGCGGTCGTCGCCGCATCGTTGCTGCGCGGCAGCACCGGCAGCTCGGTGAGCACGCCTTCCTGCGCAGCACGCGACAGCTCGGCGCGCAGTTGCCCGCCGACGAACACGTCCAGCCGCGGCAGGCGGCGCGGGTCGGCCACCGGCTCGCCTTCGGTGCCGCGCATCAGCATCGCATCGGCCTTCGTGTGGGCGAGGAACTGCGTCAGCGTCTGGCCGTACTCGGGGTGGGTGTAGTTGACCACCCGCAGCGAGGGCGTCTGCAGGCAGGGCGTCAGCAGCTTGGCGATGGTGTGCGCCGGGTTGCGCAGGCCGATGACACGGCGCGCCTCGAGCAGCTTCGCCAGTGGCGGGCACAGCGCCTCGGTGCGGATGAACACCGGCTCGCGGCGCTGCCAGGCCGCGTGGATGTCGCCGGCGTCGCTCGCGCAGGGCAGGCCCAGGGTCTGGAAGATCTCGGCGGTGGTCACGCGGCCGGGGTCGTGCTCGGGGCCGTGCACCAGCACTTGCACACCTTCCTGCGCGAGCAGCAGCGCCAGCAGCGTGGTCAGGTTGGGCAGCTTCCGTGCGCCGTTGTACGACGGCAGCACCACCGTGGCCTGCTTGGGGTGCAGCGGGATGCAGCGCTCGTGCGCGGCCTGCAGGAAGCCGGCGAGTTCGTCGACTGTCTCGCCCTTGATGCGCATCGCGATCGCGAACGCGCCGATCTCCAGGTCGGTGACCTGGCCGTCGAGCACCTGGCACATCAGGTCGTGCGCCTGATCTTGCGTCAAGGCACGCGCGCCTTCCTTGCCGCGTCCGATGTCCTTGATGTAGGGGGCTATCGTCATGTTCGTCTCCGCAACCCGTTCCGCAAGCTTCATGCCGCCTGCTGTCGGAGTCGAACCATACGCTTGAGTTCAGGGATGCAGGAACCGCAGTTGGTGCCGCACTTGAGCTCGCTTTGAAGTTGCGCAAGCTGCGCGTCGGGCTGTCCGCTGCAGTGCGACAGCGCATGGTTGATCGCCGTCTCGCCGACGTCGAAACAACTGCACACCTGTCGCCCCCGCTCGGGGAGCGCCACCGGTGCACGCGCACCCGGCTGCAGCAGCGCACGGCCGAAAGCGCGGGCGTCGGCGCCGTCGCGCAGCAGCGGCGTCACCCAGGCTTCGGCGCTGGTGTCGCCGGCGAGCAGGAAGGCCTCGAGCCGGGCCTCGCCGCTGCCGGTGGTGTCGAGTTTCATGCAGCGCTGCTGGCCGCGGCGCCGGTCGGCGTAGCGCAGCACGCCGGGCCGGTCCAGGCCGAGCACCGCCTCGACCTGCGCCAGCAGTTCGCCAGGCGCCGGCTCGTAGGCCGCGGCGCGGAACAGCACACCGCTGCGCTCGCGGCCGAAGGGCACGGCGCTGGCAAAGGCGAAGGCGCCCATCAGCTCGCGCAGCCGCGACTGCGCGCGCAGTGATTCGTCTTCCGGCAGCCAGGCCAGCGCGAGCAGCCGCCAGGGCAGTTCGGCCTTCAACACTTTCACCGCGGCATGCTTCAGCTCGGGTTGCTTGGACGAGGGACAGAAGGCCGGGCTGGTCAGCGCGTTGACGCCGGTCAATCGTGCGCCGGTGCCGCTGCGGCCGGACAGGTACTCCTCGCCCCAATGCATCGCGATGAAGCTCTGCGCCGGTGCCACCTGCGCACTGGCGCGCACCGGCAGCATCAGCGAGCCACGCCGCGAGGTGACGTGCACCAGGTCACCGTCGGCGAGCTTGAGGCGCGCCATGTCCTGGCCATGCATCTCGATCGCCGGCTCGGCGACGTGGCCGAACAAGCGGCCCACTGTGCCGGTGCGGCTCATGCCGTGCCACTGGTCGCGCAGCCGCCCGGTGTTCAGCGAGAAGGGGTAGCGTGCGTCGCGCGGCTCGGCCAGCGGCACGTGGCGGGTGTCGGCGAAGCGGGCGCGGCCGTCGGCGGTGGGGAACACGCCGTCCTCGTAGAGCCGGGTGCGGCCGCTGCTCGCGCCGGCGGGGAAGGGCCACTGCTGCGGCGCCGCCTCGAGCTGCGGGTAGCTCAGGCCGGTGATGTCGAGGTCACGGCCGCGCGTCGTCTCGCGGTGTTCGTTCCACACCGACTCCGGCGTGGCGTAGGCGAACAGCGTCGGCCGCCCCGGCCGCAGCCGCGCTTCCAGCCGCTGCGCGAAGGCGGTGGCGATGGCCCAGTCGTGGCGCGCTTCGCCGCTGGCCCACACGGCCGGGCGCACGCGGCTGATGCGGCGTTCGCTGTTGGTGACGGTGCCGTCCTTCTCGCCCCAGGTGCTGGCCGGCAGCAGCAGGTCGGCGAACTGGCAGGTGGCGGTGGTGGCGAAAGCTTCCTGCACGACGACGAACTCGGCGCGCTCCAGCGCACGCCGCACCGTGGCCTGGTCGGGCAGCGATTGCGCGGGGTTGGTGCAGGCGATCCACAAGGCCTTGATCTGGCCGTCGGCGGCGGCCTCGAACATCTCGACTGCCGTCTTGCCGGGCACGGATGGCACCTCGTCCACACACCACAGCCTCGCCACCTCGGCGCGATGCTCCGCATTGCCCATGTCGCGATGCGCCGGGAGCAGGTTGGCCAGCCCGCCGACCTCGCGCCCGCCCATCGCGTTGGGCTGGCCGGTCAGCGAGAAGGGGCCGGCGCCGGCCTTGCCGATCTGGCCGGTGGCCAGGTGCAGGTTGATCAGCGCGGCGTTCTTCGCCGTGCCGCTGGCGCTCTGGTTGAGGCCCTGGCAGTAGAGCGACAAGGTGGGCTTGCGCACGCCGTCGCCACCATCGAGGCCGGCGAACCAGCGTGCCGCGGTGACCAGGTCGGCCTCGGCAATGCCGCAGATCGCCGCGGTCTCCTTCGGCGTGAACTCGCGCACGCGGTCGCGCAGCGCCTCGAAGCCGTGGGTGTGCGCGGCGATGTACGCGTGATCGACCAGGCCCTCCCACAGCATCAGGTGCAGCAGGCCGTTGAAGAGGGCGACGTCGGTGCCGGGCAGGATCTGCAGGAACAGGTCGGCGGCCTCGGCCGTCTCGGTGCGGCGCGGGTCGACGACGATCAGACGCAGCGCCGGGTTGGCGCGCTTGGCGTCCTCGATGCGGCGGAACAGGATGGGGTGGGCGAAGGCGGCGTTCGAGCCGGCGATGAACAGGGTGTGGGCGAGCCCCAGGTCCTCGTAGCAGGCCGGTGGTGCATCGGCGCCCAGCGTCGCCTTGTAGCCGGACACCGCCGAACTCATGCACAGCCGCGAGTTGGTGTCGAGGTTGTTGGTGCGCAGCAGCCCCTTGGCCAGCTTGTTGAAGACGTAGTAGTCCTCGGTCAGCAACTGGCCGGAGAGGTAGAAGCCGACTGCGTCCGCGCCGTGCTCGCGCACGATGCCGGCGAAGCGGTCGGCCGCGAGGTCGAGCGCACCGTCCCAGCCGATGCGCTCCGGCGGCGCCCCGCGCTGCGCGCGCAGCATCGGGTGCAGCAGCCGCGTCTGCAGCGTCACCGCCGCGGTGGCGGTCAGGTGCAGCGTGCTGCCCTTGCTGCACAGCCGGCCGAAGTTGGCCGGGTGCTCGGGGTCGCCGCGCACGCCGGTGATCTGCCGGCCCTGCGACTCGATGATCACGCCGCAGCCCACACCGCAGTACGGGCAGGTGGAGCGGGTCTCGGCCATGTCAGGCGGCGCTCTGGGCAGGTTCGAGCGCGATCGAGTTCAGCTCGTCCAGGTCCAGCGACACCTGGCCGTTCTCGACCTTGACGCTGAAGCGCGGCGTGCAGCCTTCGTCGGGCGCCTTGGCGCAGCCGTCGGCCAGGCCGATGGTCCAGTTGTGCAGCGGGCAGGCGACGCTCTCGCCGAACACGATGCCCTGGCTCAGCGGCCCGCCCTTGTGCGGGCAGCGGTCGAGCAGGGCGAACACCTTGTCCTCGGCGTTGCGGAACACCGCCACCTCGGGGCCGTTGGCGCGCGTCACGCGGCGTGCGCCGAGCACCGGAATCTCGTCGACGGAACAGATCGATTTCCACTGAGCCATCACAGCGCTCCCACGGGGTTGAACTGGCGGGTGTCGACCGAGGCCTTGTCGAACTCGAACCACGGGTCGGGCTCGCCGTCGAGGCTGAACTGCAGCCGCGCCCACAAGGCCTTGCGGCCCTCGGCGTCGTCGAGGATCTTCTTCTTTACGGCGTCCAGCCCGACCCGGCTGACGTAGTGGCAGGTGCGCTCCAGGTACCAGCCCTCCTCGCGGTAGAGCTGCAGGAAGGCGCCGCTGTACTCCAGCACCTCCTCGGGCGTCTTCAGCTTGCACAGGAACTGCGCCACCTCGGTCTTGATGCCGCCGTTGCCGGCGACGTAGATCTCCCAGCCGGAGTCGACGCCGATCACGCCGACGTCCTTGATGCCGGCCTCGGCGCAGTTGCGCGGGCAGCCGCTGACCGCCAGCTTGACCTTGTGCGGCGCGTACATGCGCCACAGCGCGCGCTCCAGGTCCTTGCCCATCTGCGTGCTGTCCTGCGTGCCGAAGCGGCACCACTCGGAGCCGACGCAGGTCTTCACCGTGCGCAGCGCCTTGGCGTAGGCGTGGCCGGAGGCCATGCCGATGTCCTTCCAGACATGGACCAGGTCCTCCTTCTTCACGCCGAGCAGGTCGATGCGCTGGCCGCCAGTGACCTTGACGGTCGGGATCTTGTACTTGTCGACCGCGTCGGCGATGCGGCGCAGCTCGTCGGCGGTGGTCTCGCCGCCCCACATGCGCGGGATCACCGAGTAGGTGCCGTCCTTCTGGATGTTGGCGTGGCTGCGCTCGTTGATGTAGCGGCTCTGCGGGTCGTCCTTGGCCTCCTTCGGCCAGCTGCTGATCAGGTAGTAGTTGATCGCCGGCCGGCACGAGGAACAACCGTTGGGCGTGCGCCAGCCGAGGCGCTTGTAGACCGAGTCGATGGTAAGCAGCTTCTCGGCCTTGATCGCCTCGCGCGTCTCCTGGTGGCTGGCGTCGGTGCAGCCGCACATTGCCTTCTTGGTCGGCGCCTTGGAGTAGTCGCCGCCGGCGGTGAACATCAGCAATTGCTCGACGAGACCAGTGCAGGAGCCGCAGCTCGCACTCGCCTTGGTGTGCTTGCGTACCTCGTCGAGCGTGAACAGGCCCTTGTCCTTGATGGCCTTGCAGATGGTGCCCTTGGTGACGCCGTTGCAGCCGCAGACCTCGTCGCTGTCGGCCATCGCGGCGGCCTTGTGGTGGCCCTCGTGGCCGACGTCGCCGATGTTGCTTTCGCCGAACATCAGCTTGTCGCGGATGTCGGCGATCTTGCGGCCTTCGCGCAGCAGCTTGAAGTACCAGCTGCCGTCGACCGTGTCGCCATACAGGCAGGCGCCGACCAGCTGGTCGTCCTTGATGACCAGCTTCTTGTAGACGCCGCCGAAGGGATCGCTCATCACGATCTCCTCGTAGTCGGGCCCGCCGGTGAAGTTGCCGGCCGAGAACAGGTCGATGCCGGTGACCTTCAGCTTGGTGCTGGTCTGGCTGCCGGTGTAGCGGCCGATGCCGAACTCGGCCAGGTGCGTCGCGCAGACCTTGCCCTGTTCAAACAGCGGCGCCACCAGGCCGTAGGCGATGCCGCGGTGCGCGGCGCATTCGCCGACGGCGTAGATGCGCGGGTCGGTGACGGTCTGCATGGTGTCGCTGACGACGATGCCGCCGCGGCCGTCGTTGAAGCAGTGCAGGCCGATCTTCAGCGCCAGCTCAGTGTTCGGGCGGATGCCGGCGGCCATCACCACCAGGTCGGCCGGGATCTCCGTGCCGTCCTTGAACCTGACTGCGCGGACGCGGCCGTCGTCGTTGGCAAGCAGTTCCTGCGTCTGCGCGCCGATCATGAACTTCAGGCCGCGGTCCTCGAGCGATTTCTGCAGCAGGCGACCGGCGGTGTCGTCGAGCTGGCGCTCCATCAGCCACGGCATGATGTGCACCACCGTCACCTGCATGCCGCGCAGCATCAGGCCGTTGGCGGCCTCCAGGCCGAGCAGGCCGCCGCCGATGACGACGGCATGCTTGTGCGTCTTCGCCGTCTCGATCATCGTGTTGGTGTCGGCGATGTCGCGGTAGGCGATCACGCCGGTCAGGTCCTTGCCCGGCACCGGCAGGATGAAGGGGTTGGAGCCGGTGGCGATCAGCAGCCGGTCGTACTCTTCCTCGGTGCCGTCGGCAGCGCGCACGATGCGGCGGCGGCGGTCGACTTCGACGACCTTCTTGCCCAGGTGCAGACGGATGCCGTGTTCCCCATACCACGACAGCGGGTTGAGGATGATCTCGTCGATCGTCTGCTCGCCGGCCAGCACCGGGCTGAGCAGGATGCGGTTGTAGTTCGGGTGCGGCTCGGCGCCGAAGACCGTGATGTCGTATAGGTCGGGGGCGATCTTCAGCAGCTCTTCCAGCGTTCGCACACCGGCCATGCCGTTGCCGACCATCACGAGTTTCATCTTCTTCATGCGTGCCTCCGAAGGGCGTTGATAGCAAGAGGGGTGCCACGGCCGCCAGCGAGAATGGCGCCATGAGCTTCGAGGTGGAGATCGGTCAGGCGAGTCGCCGCGGCGTGCGCGAGGTCAACGAGGACTTCGCCGCCGCGACGCGCTCGGCGCCCGGCGACCCGGTTCGCGGCGTGATCGCGGCGATCGCCGATGGCGTCAGCGGCGGCGGGCGCGGGCTGGAGGCGGCGCAGACCAGCGTGCTCGGCCTGCTGGCCGACTTCTTCGCCACGCCGGCAACCTGGGAGACCAGCGTCGCGCTCGACCGCCTGATGGGTGCGCAGAACGGCTGGCTGGTGGCGCAGAACCGCCAGCGTGCCGGGGCGACGGACGCCACCGCGCTGACCACGCTGTCCGCGCTGGTGCTGCAGGGGCAGGGCTGGACGGTCGCGCATGTCGGCGACACGCGCATCTGGCGCATCGCCGGCGGCGAGATCCAGCAGCTCACGCACGACCATGCCTACACCCAGCCCGACCAGCGCAACCGGCTGACGCGGGCTGTCGGCCTCGACGAGGTGCTGCACGTCGACTCGCTGCAGGGCGAGGCGCGCCTGGGCGACCGCTTCCTGCTGACCAGCGACGGCGTGCACGGCGTGCTGCGGCCGCGCCGGCTCGGCGAGATCGCGGCCAAGGGCAGCGCGCAGGAAGCCAGCGAGGCGCTGGTCGAAGCGGCGCTGGCTGCCGGCAGCAAGGACAACGTCACTGCACTGGTGCTGCAGGTGATTGGCCTGGATGCGGCCACGCTGGGCGACGAGACGGCGCGCACGCGCCATCTGCCGCCGCTGCCGAAGCTGCGCGTCGGCGAGGCGGTCGACGGCTACATCATCACCGCGCTGGTCGCCGACACCGGCGTGCACCGCCTCTACCAGGCGCGCGACAGCCGCCGCGGCGACCTGGTCGCGATCAAGACACTGCACGAGTCGCGTGCCGCCGACAGCGAGGAACGCGCCATGCTCGCCCACGAGGCCTGGCTGTCGCAGCGTGTCACCGAGAAGGACGCCCGCGGTTTCGTGCGCTGCCGCGAACCCGGCGATGCGACTGCGCTGTACACGGTGTTCGACTGGCATGCCGGGCAGACGCTGGATCAGATGCTGGCGCAGGGCCGCGTCTTCACGGTCACCGAGGTGGTCGCCGGCGCCCGCGAGATCGCTTCCGCGCTCGGCCGCCTGCACCGCCAGGGCGTGGTCCACCGCGACATCAAGCCGGGCAACCTGCACCTCGGCGACGACGGCCAGTGGCGTGTGCTCGACCTCGGCGTGGCGCTGTCCGGCCGCGAGGGCGCCGCGGCGCGCGAACTGCACGCCGGCACACCGAGCTACATCAACCCCGAGCAGTGGGACGGCGCGCTGCCCGATGCGGGCTCGGACCTGTTCGCCTTCGGCGTCACGCTGTACCGCTGGCTGACCGGCCGGCTGCCCTCCGGCGCGATCGAGCCGTACCAGGCGGCGCGATCCCGGCGCGACCCGCAGGCGCCCTCGCGC
>NZ_CALRZC010000198.1:0-15693 GCF_943372545.1 Variovorax sp. YR752
CTCGTAGCCGTGCGAGGGCTTGTCGGCAATGAGCTGCAGCAGCACGAAGCGCAAGCCGCCATGGCCGAACACCCGGCCCGCGCCGCCGCCGCGTCCGCCACGAAGCCCGCGGCCGCCCCCCGAGAGGCCGTCGTCGTGTTCGCCGCGCGGGGCGTGGCAATGGTGAGGGTGGTGCGGGGCGTGGTGGGTGTGGCGCATGGGGTGGTCCTTCTTGAATCTATCGAGATTATTCTAGATATATCGAAATAGAAGGCAAGACAGCGCCCAAAGCAGACCCTGACGGTCGCGCGGGTTCTAGGCTTTGGGCGTGAGCAGGCCGGGCCGGCTCAATCGGCCGGCTGCTCGAGCACGCTGTCGGCGAAGCGCTGCGCCGCCGAGGTCTGTACGCCCGGCGGCAGGGCAAGCGCGATGCCGATGGCGGTCTGTGCGCCCGGCCCCGCGAGCGGCTTGAACACCACGTTGCGCGCCACATGCCGCGCCGCCACCGAAGGCACCAGCGCCACGCCCAGGCCGCTTTCGACCAGGCTGATCAGCGTCTGCACCTGCACCGCCTCCTGC
The DNA here is from genome assembly GCF_943372545.1 of Variovorax sp. YR752. NCBI lineage: Bacteria > Pseudomonadati > Pseudomonadota > Betaproteobacteria > Burkholderiales > Comamonadaceae > Variovorax > Variovorax sp. YR752. The sequence goes on from NZ_CALRZC010000198.1 coordinate 559, forward strand.
TGCACGTCGGGAATGAAGCCCGCCTGCTGGCAGGCCAGCAGCGCCGCCGCGTGCAGGCCCGGCACTTCCATGGCGCCGTACATCACGAAGGGCTCGGCGGCCAGGTCCGACAGCGCCAGCCGGCGCCGCCGCGCCAGCGCATGGCCGGCCGGCAGTGCGGCCACGAACACATCGCGCTCGGCCGGGAACACGCGCGCCTTGCAGGCCCGCCCGATCGGAAAGCGCACCAGCCCCACGTCGACGTCGCCGTTTTCCACCATGCCGACGATGCGCGCGGTGGTCGATTCGCCCAGCACCAGTTGCACGCCCGGGTAGCGCGCACGAAAACGCGGCAGCACGCGCGGCATCAGCGCGTAGGTTGCCGAGCCCACGAAGCCCACGCGCAGCAGCCCCGCCTCGCCGCGCGAGGCTGCCTGCGCCACCTTGGCGAACTGCTCGCCGTGGAACACCGCGCGACGCGCTTCTTCGAGTGCTGCCGTGCCCGCGGGCGTCAGCTCGGTGCCGCGTCGGTTGCGCAGGAACAGCGGCACGCCCACCTGCTCCTCGAGCCGCCGGATCGAGGCCGACAGCGGCGGCTGTGCCATGTGCAGCCGCTCGGCCGCGCGGTGGAAGTTGAGCGTCTCGGCAAGGGCGATGAAGTGGCGCAGCTGGCGGATGTCCATGATCTGTAAACGGTATCACAGAGCGCATATTTGATATTGGACGGCATGGCGACCGCTTCGCAGAATCGGCGCCAGGAGACTGACCAACGATGCTTCCCCTTCAGGGCGTGAAAGTGCTCGACCTTTCGAGCGTGGTGTTCGGGCCGCTGGCCAGCCAGACCTTGGCCGACTACGGTGCCGACGTGATCAAGATCGAGCCGCCCGAAGGCGACTCCACCCGCCGCACCGGCCCCGCCGCCGAGCCCGGCATGTCGGCCGTGTTCCTGGGCAGCAACCACAGCAAGAAGAGCGTCGTGCTCGACCTCAAGCGCCCCGAGGCGCGCGAGGCGCTCATGGCGCTGCTCGCCGACGCCGACGTCTTCATGCACAGCATGCGTCCGCAAAAACTCGCGCCGCTGGGCATCGACCCCGACACGCTCACCGCGCGCTTTCCGCGTCTCGTGTATGCCGGCCTGCACGGCTTTGCGCAGGGCGGTCCCTACGCCGGGCGGCCCGCGTACGACGACGTCATCCAGGGCATGTCGGGCCTCTCGGCGCTCATGGAACAGCAAAGCGGCGAGGCGCGCTACCTGCCCACCATCGCTGCCGACAAGACCTGTGCGCTGGTCGGCGCGCAGGCCATTCTTGCGGCGCTGTTTCGCCGTGAGCGCACCGGGCGCGGCTGCTTCGTCGAGATCCCGATGTTCGAGACCATGGTGGCCTTCAACCTCGTCGAGCACCTGTACGGCCACCACTTCGAGCCGCCGCTGGCCGACGCCGGCTACCCGCGCGTGCTCACGCCGTGGCGCCGCCCGTGGCGCACCGCCGACGGGCACATCTGCATGATGCCGTACACCTCCGCGCACTGGCGCCGCTTCTTCGCCGAGGTGGGCGAGCCCGCGCTGGCCGACGACCCGCGCTTTGCCGACATGGCCGCGCGCACGCGCCACATCGGCGAGCTGCTCGAACTGGCCGGCGGCTTCGTGGCCACGGGCAGCACCGCACACTGGCTCGCCACCTGCGAGCGGCTCGAAATTCCGGCCGCGCCCGTCAGCCGCCTGGACGACCTGCCGCGCGACCCGCACCTGGTCGCCACCGGCTTCTTCACCGAACTGCACGACCCGCACATGGGCGCCATGCGCTTCCCCGGCGTGAGCGTGAAGTTCGACGGCGTGCGCCCGCCCGTGCGCATGCCGCCGCGCCTGGGCGAACACACACGCGAAAGCCTCGCCGCGGTGGGCTGGCCCGCCGAACGCATCGACCGATTCCTGGAGACCTCATCGCAATGACCGACACGCCCCGCCCGCTTCCTTCCCTGTCGCCGCAAGACCGCACGCTGCCCCGCCTGGGCCAGGGCTTCGTCTGGCAGGACCTTGCCGTCGGCCAGCGCATGCGCACCTTCCGCCGCACCATCACCGAGACCGACCTCGTCAACTTCATCGGCGTGACCGGCATGCTCGAGGCGATCTTCATCGACACCGAGTACGAGGCCGGCGCCATCGCGGGCCGCCCCGTGCCGGCCGCGCTCACCTACACGCTCATCGAGGGCTTCATCCTGCAGACCATGATCCAGGGCACCGGCCTGGCCATGCTCGAGCTGGTGCAGAAGATTCACGCGCCCGTGCGCGTCGGCGACGCCATCGAGGCCGTGGTCGAGGTCACCGGCATCCGCCCGACGTCGAAGGGCAACCGCGCCATCGTCGATTCGCGCATCGACGTGTTCAACCAGCACGGCCGCTGCGTCATGCACTACGACGCGCGCCGCTTGCTCGCGGGCCGCACCGAAGACGCCGCAGCGGCCTGATCCGCTTTCGACTTTCGCCACCCACAAATACCAACGGAGACAAGACATGCCCGCTTCCCATCCCCTCACACGACGCGCCCTCATGGGCGCCGCACTGAGCCTCGCCATCGCCGCCCCGGCCGCCTTCGCCCAGGGCCCCGCCTACCCGGCCAAGCCCATCACCATGGTCGTGCCGTTCCCGCCCGGCGGGCCCACCGACCTCGTCGCGCGCGTGCTCGCGCAAAAGCTGGCCGAGCAGCTCGGCCAGCCCGTGCTGGTCGATAACCGCGGCGGCGCCAACGGCAACATCGGCGCGCAGATGGTCGCCAAGGCGCCGGCCGACGGCTACACCGTGCTCTACAACACCTCGTCGATTGCGCTGAGCCCCGCGCTCTACAAGAGCGTGTCGTACGACGTGCAGAAAGACTTCGCTCCCGTCGCGCTCGTGGCCGTGGTGCCGCTCGCACTGGTCACGCACCCCTCGGTGCCGGCCAGCACCGTGAAGGAGTTCGTCGCCTATGCCAAGGCCCACCCCGGCAAGCTGTCGTACGGCTCGGCGGGCAATGGCAACGTCACGCACCTGGGCGCGTTCCAGTTCGTGCAGGCCAACGGCATCGACGCCACCCACGTGCCCTACAAGGGCAGCGCACCGGCCGACGTCGACCTCGTCGGCAACCAGATCCAGTTCATGACCGACACCGTCAATTCGGTCATGGGCTTCGTGCGCGACAAGCGCCTGAAGATGCTCGCCGTGACCACCGCCAAGCGCATGTCGATGTTCCCCGACGTGCCCACGCTCGCCGAATCGGGCATGCCCGGTTTCGAGGTGGGCGCGTGGCAGGGCGTGATGGTGCCGGCCGGCACGCCGCAGGCCGTGGTCGACCGCCTCAACGCCGAGATCGTCAAGGCGCTCAAGTCGCCCGACGTGCGCGAGCGCCTGGCGCTGCAGGGCGCCGAGCCACTGGGCTCCACGCCCAAGGAATACGGCGCCTACGTGAAGAAGGAGCTGGCGCGCTGGGCCGGCGTGGTCAAGGCCACGGGCGTGACGCTCGACTGAACGCGAAGGAGCCCATCGCCATGCGCACCCACTTTCGTCGCCTCTCGTTCGCCGCACCGCTGCTCGCACTGGGCATCGCCGCCTTCGGCATTGCCCCTGCCGCCGCGCAGGAGTTTCCGTCCAAGCCCATCAAGTTCGTCGTGCCGTTTCCGCCGGGCAGCGGCACCGACACCTCGGCGCGCTACTTCGGCCGCAAGCTCACCGAGCTCACCGGCCAGCCCGTGGTCGTCGAGAACAAGCCCGGTGCCAACGGCTTCATTGCCGTGAAGGCCGTGCTCGCCGCGCCGGCCGACGGCTACACCGTGTTCGTGGGCAGCAACTCCACGCTGGCCGTGAACGTGGCGCTGTTCAAGTCGCTGCCCTACGACCCCGTCACCGAGCTGGCACCGCTCACGATGATGATGCGTTCGCCCGCGCTCATCGTCGTGCCCGGCCCCTCGCCCTACAAGACCCTGCCCGAGCTGATGGCCGGCGCCAGGGCCAGGCCCGGCGCGCTCAACTACGGCGCGGGCTCGGCCGGCTACCAGCTCATGGCCGAGCTGTTCAACGACGCCGCCAGGGTGCAGACCCGCCACGTGCCCTTCAAGGGCGCGAGCGAAGCGCTCGTGGCCGTGGTGTCGAGCACCGTCGACCTGGCCTTTGCCGAGATCACCAGCGCGCAAGAGCTGGCCAAGTCGGGCAAGGTGCACGCGCTCGCGGTGGCGGCCGACAAGCGCCTGCCCGCGCTGCCCAATGTGCCCACCGCCGCCGAGGCCGGCCTGCCGGGCTTTGCGGCCTACACCTGGGTCGGTGCCATGGTATCGGCGAAGACGCCCAAGGCCGAGACCGACAAGCTCGCCGCGCTGCTCACCAAGATCGAGACGCTGCCCGAAACGCGCGAGTTCTACGAGCGCATCGGCGCCGAGGTCATGCGCGGCGGGCCCGAGGAAATGCGCGCCTTCCAGGCCGCGGAAATCCAGCTGTGGAAACGCATCGCGGTGAAAGCCAATGTCGAACAGCAATAAGAAGGCCGCCGGAGTGCCCGCCGCCGGTGCGCTCTCGCACATCCGCGTGCTCGACCTCTCGCGCGTGCTGGCCGGCCCCTGGGCCAGCCAGACCCTGGGCGACCTGGGCGCCGAGGTCATCAAGATCGAACGGCCCGGGCGCGGCGACGACACCCGCCTGTGGGGTCCGCCCTTTTTGAAGGACCGCGAAGGCGCCGACACCCGCGACTCCGCCTACTACCTGTGCGCCAACCGCAACAAGCGCTCGGTGGCCGTCGACTTCACCACGCCCGCCGGCCAGGCGCTGGTACGCGAGCTGGCCACGCGCTGCGACGTGGTGGTCGAGAACTTCAAGGTCGGCAGCCTCGCGCAGTACGGGCTCGACCACGCCTCGCTGCTGGCCCTGAACCCGCGCCTCGTGTATTGCTCCATCACCGGCTTCGGCCAGACCGGCCCGTACGCGGAGCGCGCCGGCTACGACTTCCTCATGCAGGGCATGGGCGGCCTCATGAGCATCACCGGCCGCGCCGACGGCGAGGAGGGCGCCGGCCCGGTGAAGGTGGGCGTGGCGCTCACTGACATCCTCACCGGCCTGTACGCCAGCACCGCCATCCTGGCCGCGCTGCAGTCGCGCGACATCACCGGCGTGGGCCAGCACATCGACCTGGCATTGCTCGACGTGCAGGTCGCCTGCCTCGCCAACCAGGGCATGAACCACCTGTACGGCGGCGAGCCCCGACGCATGGGCAACGCCCACCCCAACACCGTGCCGTACCAGGACTTTCCCACGCAGGACGGCTTCATGATCCTGGCCATCGGCAACGACGGCCAGTTCGGCAACTTCTGCCGCGCGGTCGGGCATGCGCAGTGGGCCGACGATGCGCGCTTCAGGACCAACGCCGACCGCATTGCGCACCGCACCGAACTCATCGCACTGATGCGCGCGCTCACCGTCACGCGCGGCACCGCCGAGTGGATCGCGCTGTTCGAGCAGGTGGGTGTGCCCTGCGGCCCCATCAACACCATCGCCGATGTGTTCGAAGACCCGCAGGTGAAGGCGCGCGGCACGCAGATCCGCATGACGCATCCGGTGGCGGGCGAGATCCCGCTGGTTGCCAGCCCGCTGCGCATGTCGCACACGCCGGTGCAGTACCGCCGCGCGCCGCCGCTGCTGGGCCAGGACACGCGCGACGTGCTGGCCGACGTGATGGGCATGGCGCCGGAGGCGATTGCCGATTTGATCCAACAAGGAGTAGTCGCATGAGTGCGCTGACCTCGCTGTCGATGACAGCGATCCCGCCCGAAGACGAGGCGCTGCGCGCGCCCGTGCGGGCCTTTCTTTCCGAGGCGCTCGCCCATGTGCCCGCGCACATTCGTGCCAAGTCATGGTCGGGCTACGACAGCGCCTTCAGCCGCGAACTCGGCCGGCGCGGCTGGCTCGGCATCACGCTCCCGAAAGAATGCGGCGGCGGCGGCCGCAGTGCCTTCGCGCGCTACGTGCTGGTCGAAGAGTTCCTGAACTTCGGTGCGCCCGTCGGTTCGCACTGGATCGCCGACCGCCAGAGCGGCCCGCTCATCCTCAAGTACGGCACCGAGGAACAGAAGCGCTTCTACCTGCCGCCGATTTGCCGCGGCGAATCGTTCTTCTGCATCGGCATGAGCGAGCCCAACGCCGGCTCCGACCTGGCCAGCGTGCGCACCCGCGCCGTGCGCACGGCCGAAGGCTTCACGCTCAACGGCCAGAAGATCTGGACCACCAACGCGCACCACTGCCAGTACATGATCGCGCTCGTGCGCACCTCGGGCGAGGCGCAGGACCGGCAGAAGGGCCTGTCGCAGGTCATCGTCGACCTGAGCCTGCCGGGCGTGACCGTGCGGCCCATCACCGACCTGTCGGGCGACTCGCATTTCTGCGAGGTGTTCTTCGACAACGTGGCGCTCGCACCCGACGCGCTCATCGGCGAAGAGGGCCGGGGCTGGGAGCAAGTGACGGCCGAGCTGGCCTTCGAGCGCAGCGGACCCGAGCGGCTGTTTTCCAGCATCGTGCTGTTCGACGAGTGGCTCGCCTTCGTGCGCACCGAGGCCGGCCGCACGCCCGCGTCGGTGCGGCTGGCCGGCAAGATCCTGAGCCAGCTCGCGCCGCTGCGCGCCATGTCGCTCGCCGTCACCGAGAAGGTGGCGCAGGGCGGCAGCCCGATCGTCGAGGCCGCGCTCGTCAAGGACCTGGGCACGGGCGTGGAGCAGCTCATTCCCGCCGCCATTGCAGACGACCTGTATGCGCGCGACGGGCAGGACATTCCGCTCGAACTGCTGCGCACGCTCGACTACGTGACGCAGGTGGCGCCGTCGTTTTCGCTGCGCGGCGGCACGCGCGACATCCTGCGCGGAATGATCGCGCGCGGCCTCGGCCTGCGTTGACACCACAAGGACAACAGACGATGGACGACATCTACATCGACGCCCTGCGCGGCGTACTCACCGACCGCTGCACGCTGCAGGCCGTGCGCGACATCGAAGGCGGGCAATCGGCCGAAGCGCTGTGGCAGGCGATCGAGGAATCGGGTTTTGCCGATGCGCTGCTGCCCGAGGTCGAAGGCGGCGCGGGCCTCTCGCTGACCGAGGCCTTTCCCCTGCTCGAACTCTGCGGCGCCTTCGTGGTGCCCGTGCCGCTGGCCGAGACCATGGTGGCGCGCTCGCTGCTGGCGCAGGCCGGCGTGCCCCGGCCCGGCGGCAGCATCGCGCTGGCGCAGGGCCGACTGCAGAGCGACGGCACGCTGGTGTGCGAGCGCGTGAGCTTCGGCCGCGTGGCCGACTGGGTGCTCGTGGGGCTGGGCAAGACCTGCCTGCTGCTGCCGGTGGATGCAGCAGTGTCGGCCGCCGCCGTCGCGCCGCTGGACGCCACGCTGTCGTGGTCCGCCCCCGCGCAGGCCGTCGCGTTGCCGGTGCCGGGTGTGGCCGACGTGCGCGTGTCGCTGGCCTGCGTGCTCGCCGCGCAGCTCGCCGGCGCGCTGATGAGCGTGTTCACGCGAACGCTGCAATACGCCAACGACCGCAACCAGTTCGGCCGGCCCATCGGCAAGTTCCAGGCCATCCAGCACCAGCTGGGCGTGATCTCCGAGCACGCCTTCGCGGCCCGCATGGCCGCGCAGATGGGTTGCAGCACCGACCGCCTGCGCGTGGCCATCGCCAAGGCGCGCACCAGCGAGGCCGCGCTCGAAGTGGCGGCGCTGAGTCACTCCATCCACGGCGCCATCGGCTTCACCGAAGAGTTCGACCTGCAGATGTACACCCGCCGCCTGCACGCCTGGCGCCAGGCCGGCGGCTCCGAGTCGCACTGGCACGACGTGGTGGGCGCCGAGCTGGTCGACAGTCGCGACGGCCTCGCGCTCGACCTCATCCGTGCCACCACCGACCCGGCCTGAGCGCCCGAACGACGACAAAAAACACCCAAGGAGATTCCGCATGACCACCGCCCCGTTTTTGAAGACCACGCGCGACGGCGCCATCCTCACGCTCACCATGAGCCAGCCCGCAACGCGCAACGCGCTCACCGGCAACACCGCCGTCGACGAGATCGTGCAGGCCTGCGCCGACATCACGCGCGACCGCAGCATCCGCGTGGTCGTGCTCACCGGCGAAGGCCCCGTGTTCAGCTCGGGCGGCAACGTGAAAGACATGCAGCGCTACGAGAAAGAGGGCCTGTCGCCCGAAGTGATCCGCGAGGAATACCGCAACGGCATCCAGCGCCTGCCCAAGGCGCTCTACAACCTCGACGTGCCCGTGATCGCCGCCGTCAACGGCCCCGCCGTGGGCGCGGGGCTCGACCTCACCTGCATGTGTGACATCCGCATCGCGTCAGAGAAAGCCACCTTTGCCGAGAGCTTCGTCAAGGTCGGCATCGTGCCGGGCGACGGCGGCGCCTGGCTGCTGCCGCGTGTGGTCGGCATGTCGAAGGCGTCCGAGATGGCCTTCACCGGCGACGCGCTCAGCGCGCAAGAGGCGCTGGCCTGCGGCCTCGTCTCGCGCGTCGTGCCGCACGAGCAACTGCTCGAAGAAAGCCTGCGGCTCGCCGCCCGCATCGCCGCCAACCCCGGCGGCGTGCTGCGCATGACCAAGCGGCTGCTGCGCGAGGGCGAGCGCAGCACCCTCGAATCGCTGCTCGAAATGTCGGCCGGCTACCAGGCCATTGCCCACATGACCGGCGACCACCGCGAGGCCGTGCGTGCGTTCGTGGAAAAGCGCAAGCCGGTGTTCGGCAACGACTGACGCTTGACGCTTCGCAGCTAGAGCGGGCGCACGGGCGCCGCGCGCGCAATCAGGCGGATCTGCTCGAAATCCAGCCGGTCCAGCGCCTGGCGAAGCGTCAGCACCATCGGCTGGCTGTGCGCCTCGGCGGCCAGCCGGTTCACCCATTCGTGCAGGTCGCTCCATCGCCCATCGCGGGCCAGCGCCTCGAGTTCGTCCTTCTGCGCCGGCGACAGCGGCGTCAGCACCGGAAGTGGCCGGCGCGCCCTGGGCTTTAGGCGCGGGGCGGGCGCAGCGATAGGTTCCGGCAGCGGCGGTGCAGGCGGCGCATCCGACGAAGGCGCTGGTTCCGTCGCCAGCGAGAAGACCACCCGCGTCCCCGTGCCCATGCCGCTGTGGATCGCCAGTTGCCCGCCCATCCGCTGCACGATGCGCTGCGCAATCACCAGCCCGAGCCCGCCGCCCGCCATGCTGGGCGCGTTGTCGGCCAGCAGGCGGGTCATGCGGTCGAGCGTGTCGGTGTCGATGCCCGTGCCGCTGTCGGTCACTTCGAAATGCAGCTGCCACGCATCGCCGACGGCGGCGGGCAGGGCGTGCACGCGCAGCGCGATCGTTCCGTTGCGCGTGAACTTGGCCGCGTTCGACAGCAGGTTCAGCACCACCTGCTGCAGCCGCTTGCCGTCCAGGCGGACCACGACCGGAAGCTCGCCGTCGATCGTCAGTTCGAAGCTGTTGTGCTGCCGCTGTGCGAGCGCGTCTGCGTACTGCGCGATGTTGTCGACCAGCGTGCGCAGCTGCACCGGCTGCGCCTCGACGGCCAGCGGCGCGAGTTCGCCCTTGGCGTAGTCGACCAGGTCATCGATCAACTCCAGCTGGTAGGTCGCGCTGCGCTCGATGGTGGCGAGCCGCGTGGGCACCGGCGTGTCGATACCGTCCTGCATCAGCCGCAGGTTGCCCAGGATGGTGGCCACCGGCGCGCGCAGGTCGTGGCTGATGTAGGCCAGCAGCTCCTTCTGCTCGCGCGTGCGCTGTTCGGCCTGGCCCAGCGCCTCGCTCAGGGCGCGGGTCTTGCGCACCACTTCTTCTTCGAGCCGCTGCTGCTCGCGCGCCTGCCACAGCAGCAGCGTCTGCTGCGCCGCATTGCGCTGGCGCGTTTCCTGGAACGACCACGCCGTGATCGCGAACGCGCCCACCAGCATGCCCGGGAACGCCAGCGCGTAGTGGTCGAAGTCGGACATCGAGCGTTCCGCGAACATCAGCGCCGACATGCGCATCAGCGCGCCCACGCAGATCACGAGCATCACCATCAGCGACAGCCGCCCGCCCGGGCCGGCGCGGCGCTGGTAGATGAAGGTGCAGACCGTCAGCGCAAGCACGATCAGCGGCGCGTTCACGATGCCGATGGCCGCGAAGGTCGCGTAGGGGCCGAGCAAGGTGCCCAGCAGCACGACGATCTCGACGCCGGCCAGCACGTACAGCAGCGGGCGCCCGGGCACGCGCACCGGGCTCTGGCGGCTGCGCTCGTGAAAGTACAGCAGCAGACACAGCGCCGTGGCCGCCACCATCACGCTGTGTCCGCGGTAGCTCCAGTCGGTGCTGTTCGGCCACAGCGCAATGCGCGCATAGCCCCGGTAGGTGGCCTCGTACAGCGCCAGCAGCCCAAAGCTCCCCGCCTGGAACGCGAGCATCGGTGCGCGCGAAATCAACCACAGCGCGGCCGAATACACCGCAAAGGCCAGCAGCCCGCCGATCAGCAGGCCGCTCAGCAGCGCGTGGTTGCGTTCGATGTGATGCCACGCCTCGTCGGTGTGCAGCTCCAGCACCAGCTTGATCTGGCCCGTGCTCGTCACGCGCACCAGCACCTGCACCGACTCGCCCGGCTGCAGTTCGATCTGCAGCTGCGGAATGCGGTCGTAGCGGTGCGTGGTGTCCATCGGGTCGGACACGCCGGCCTGCGCGTGCGTCCATGCGGGCTGCCCATTGCGCGTGCGCAGCAGGTGAAAGTCGACATGCCGCAGCCATGTCACGTTGAGCCCGAGCCGCGCCGTGCGCACCTCCTGCGCATCGTTGACCAGCGACAGCCGCAGCCAGACGGCCGATGTCGAGAACCCGCGCATCAGCTGGTCGGGCGTGGCGGGTGTGAAGCCGTTCGTGCCGCCGCTCGGCAAGGCGAGCACCTCGCTCGCGGACAGGCGGGCCGTGGCGTCTTCCAGCACTTCGACAGTTTGTTCGACGGCGAGATTGCCCTTGGCCAGTGCGCTGAATTTGACCGCTTCCGCTGCACTGGCCGCGAAGCTCCATAGCCACAAGGCCAGGCCAAGCAGCAAGCAACTCGCCCATCGGGGCACGTGCGCCGGATGCATCACGCGTCAGGTGCTCGAACGCTCGACACCGGCCTGGCGGCAGGCCGAGGGCGTGCAGTCGAAGTACTCGCGAAACGCGGTCGCGAAATTCGCGGCGCTCGAGAACCCCACCGCCGCGGCGATCTCCTCGATGCGCATCGCCGATTCGAGCAGCAGGCGCTGCGCCTCGTGCAGCCGTGCTTCGCGCACGAACTCGAACACCGTGCGGTTCGCCAGCTCCTTGAACACGCGCGACAAACGCTTCTCGTGCGTGCCCACGCGCGCCGCCAGCTCGCGCAGCGGCAGCACGCGGCTCAGGTCGGCCAGGATGAGTCGTTCGGCCGCCTGCATCAGCGCGCGGTCCATGCCCGAGCCCGGCGCGCCGCCGTCGTTCGCCGCGGGCTGGTCGGGCGGCTGCGGTGGTTCCGCTGTAGGCGCGGTGCGCGCCCTGCGGCATTCGGCCAGCGCCAGGTGAATCTCGACGCGGGCCATCACCTCGGCCGGGTCGAAGGGCTTCACGATGTAGTCGACCGCGCCGGCCCGCAGACCCGTCAGGCGCTCTTCCACGCTGGCCGACGAGGTCACGAAGATCACCGGAATGTCCGCCGTGGCCGGGTCGGCCTTCAGCAGGCGGCAGGCGGCAAACCCATCGGTGCCGCCCAGGCGCACGTCCAGCAGCACCAGGTCCATCTGCAGCGTCGTCGCGCGTCGGTAGCCCTCCATCGCGTCGAAAGCGAGCGTGATGCGGTAGCCGGTGCCCCGCAGCGTTTCCAGCAGGAGCTTGAGTTCGTCAACGTTGTCATCGACAACCAGAAGATGAGCTCTCCGGGGCTCCGGAGGGGACCAATAAGACATGGAAATAAGGGGCGCCGGCACCGCGTTTGAACGCCCGGTGGCCGAAACAATGTAACCAAGGAGTTAATTTGGTAATCATTGTCACAAACTTTGCAAATTCATCCAATGACTGCCATTCATTCCTGATTGATTCGCTTGCCATTCGTGTAGGTGACCCCAAACGGGCGCTGTGCGACGGCCTCTGAAAAGCCCTCTGTCAGAGGAGAAACGGGGCGCCGGAGGCGGGCGAATTCAGCATTCCCGGTATTGCAGGAAATAGCCGGACCGATTCCGTCCATCAAAAGAAATGGACGGTCTGGCAAAAGCCAATAAGCCAAAAGACCGCCCCTCCCACTTTCCAAAAACCGCGAATTGACGAATTTCTCTCGCCATTCGTGTGAAGTATTCGACGTTCGCACACGTTTGTGAACAGTTGTCCGCCACGGCAAACGCCGCGGCCTCTCCGGCAAAAGTCTGGCCGACCCCCCGCACCAAGAATCCCGCCCCATGCAAGCGCAAGCCTGTGTGGGACCCGCACCGGGTCTCGCCGGCAAGTCCTCGAGAGACGCAAGCGGCGCTCGAGATTTCCCAATGTGTGCGGCCCGGGCTGTTCGTCGAAAGCGACGGCGCGACCGAGGTTCGGAGTCAAGGAGCAAAGACAAATCATGGAAGCTGTTTACAAGTCTGGTGGCGCGTCGTCCCGCAAAGCGGCGGCAGAAACCCCTCTGGTTCTGGATCGCCCGTCGATCGTCTCGCTGAAGATCGCGCCCGAGAGCGTGCTCAAGTTCGAGCGCCGCGGCGACGACCTCGTGCTCGTGATGCGCGACGGCCAGGAAGTTGCCGTACGCGGCTTCTTCGCCGAGTACCCCGACGGCGGCCGCAACGACCTCGTGCTCGAAGACGGCGCCGGCGTGCAGTGGTGGGGCCAGTACACCGCGCCCTGGAAAGACTTCCACTTCACCGAGATCGAATGGAACGACGCCGGCGGCGCGCTGCTGCCCGACGGTGTGCCCGGCTGGCTGCTGGGCGCGCTCGGCGTGCTGGGCGTCGGTGCCGCCGCGAGCGGTGGTGGCGGCGGTGGTGGTGGCCCGGCCTTCATCCCGCCGTTGCTCCCCCCGCAAAACCGCGGCCCCGAAGGCAAGGCCGAGCCCGTCGTCACCGAGCAGGACAAGCCCGTGACCGGGCAAGTGCAGGCCACCGACCCCGACCGCGACACGCTCAACTACACCGTCGCCAAGGGCCCCGAGCACGGCACCGTCACCGTCGACCCGTCCACCGGCCAGTTCGTCTACACGCCCAAGCCCGGCTACGAAGGCCCCGACAGTTTTGAAGTGACCGTCAGCGACGGCAAGGGCGGCACCACCACCGTGAAGGTGCCCGTGACCGTCTCGCCCGTCAACGACGCGCCCACGGCGCCGGACTACACCGAGACCACGAACGAAGACACGCCGGTCAGCGGCCGTGTGGTCGGCAGCGACATTGATAGCGGCGACACGCTGACCTACACGAAGGGCAGCGATCCGGCGCATGGCACGGTGACGGTCAATCCCGATGGCACGTACACGTACACGCCGAACCCGGACTTCCATGGCACGGACAGCTTCACCGTGACGGTGAGCGATGGCAATGGCGGGACGACGACGAGCACGGTGACCGTGACGGTCGATCCGGTGAACGATGCACCGAAGGCACCCAACTACACCGAGTCAACCGACGAAGACACGCCTGTCAGCGGGAAGGTGATCGGCACCGATGTCGATGGCGATGCGCTGACGTATGTGAAGGGCAGCGATCCGGCAAACGGCACGGTGACGGTCAATCCCGATGGCACCTACGTCTACACGCCGAACCCGAACTTCAACGGCACGGACACGTTCACTGTGACGGTGAGCGATGACCACGGTGGCACGACGACGAGCACCATCACGGTCACCGTGGATCCGGTGAACGATCTGCCCACGGTCCCGAACTACACCGAGACGACGAACGAAGACGCACCAGTCAGCGGCAAGGTGACGGGCGCTGACCTGGACGGCGACGCGTTGACCTACGTCAAGGGCAGCAATCCTTCCAACGGCACCGTGGTCGTCAACCCCGATGGCACCTACACGTACACGCCGAATCCGAACTTCAACGGCACCGACACGTTCACCGTGACGGTGAACGACGGCCATGGCGGCACGACGACGAGCACCATCACGGTCACTGTCGATCCGGTGAACGATCTGCCCACGGTCCCGGACTACACCAAGACCACGAACGAAGACACGCCTGTCAGCGGGCAGGTCGTCGGCAGCGACGTCGACGGCGACACGCTCACGTACGTGAAGGGCAGCGACCCGGCGCACGGCACGGTCACGGTCAACGCTGACGGCACCTACACGTACACCCCCGGTGCCAACTTCAATGGCACCGACAGCTTCACCGTCACGGTCAGCGACGGCCACGGCGGCACGACCACCAGCACGGTGAACGTGACCATCAACCCGGTCAACGACGTACCCACGGCGCCGAACTACACCGAGACCACGAACGAGGACACGCCGGTTAGCGGGAAGGTGATCGGCAGCGACGCTGATGGCGATGCGCTGACCTATACGAAGGGTAGTGACCCAACGCATGGCACGGTGACGGTCAACGCCGATGGCACCTACACCTACGTCCCGGGCGCCAACTTCAACGGCACCGACAGCTTCACCGTGACGGTGAGCGACGGCCACGGCGGCACGACCACCAGCACGGTGAACGTGACCGTCAACCCGGTGAACGACGCACCGACGGCCCCTGACTACACCAAGACGACGAACGAAGACACGCCAGTCAGCGGCAAGGTGACGGGCACTGATCTGGACGGTGACGCGCTGACCTACGTGAAGGGCAGCGATCCGGCGCACGGCACGGTCACGGTCAATCCCGATGGCACGTACGTCTACACGCCGAACCCGAATTTCAATGGCACTGACACGTTCACCGTCACGGTGAGCGATGGTCATGGCGGCACGACGACGAGCACCATCACGGTCACCGTCGATCCGGTGAACGACGTGCCCGCGGTGCCCGACTACACCAAGACCACGAACGAAGACACGCCGGTCAGCGGCCAAGTGACTGGCAACGACGTCGATGGCGACCCGCTGACGTACACGAAGGGCAGCGATCCAGCCCACGGCACGGTCACCGTCAACGCTGACGGCACCTACACGTACGTCCCTGGCGCCAACTTCAACGGCACCGACAGCTTCACCGTCAC
>NZ_CALRZC010000199.1:0-15681 GCF_943372545.1 Variovorax sp. YR752
CACGATGTGCCACGACCACCACCATGCGGCGAGTGCCGAGCGCCCCTCGAAGTGCCAGCGCCCGGGGGTGAGCGCGACGGCCGCCAGCACCGCCGCGGCAGTGCCCAGCAGCACGCGCAACCAGGCTGCCCGCACGCCGGCCGCGATGCCGAGTGCGACCAGCGCGAGCAGCGCCGCGCCGGCACTGGTGCCGACGTCTCGGAACAGGCCGAAGCCGAGTGCGCCGCCGCCGGTCAGCAGGGCCGGGAAGGCGAGCTGCTCGACGAACAAGGGCAGCTCGCGCGAGCGCAGCACGACCAGCGCGCCGGCAATCAGCAGTGCGCCGACGAGGTAGGGGCCGGCGCTGCGGCTGATCAGGTCGCCGAGCAGCATGCCGATGACGCCCAGCAGCGGCACCGTGGCCAGCCAGGCGCCCAGCGCGGTGAGCAGCACCACCGGCCACGGCCGGCTGTCGTCGTTCGGCAGGCTCGCGTCGGCCGGCAGCAGGCCGTCGCGCTGGGCAGCCTGCAGCACGTCGGGGAGGGCGTTCATTGCGCGGCTCCGGTCGCGACGCGCGCACGCGCCAGGCGCAGCACGGCACTCACGCTGGCCGCGAGCAGACCGGCCGCGACGAGCCCCAGCAGGAACAGCCGGCCGATCGGGTCGCCGCTGCCGGAGTGCTCGAACAACAGGCGGCCCAGCCCGGCGACGAGCAGCGTGTTCAGGCCCAGCGCGGCGGCGCTCAGCGCGAACACGTCGAAGCTGCGCACCGGCACGAACGCGGCGCCGAAGGCGGCCAGCACGAGCAGACCGAGCGCGTAGTGCGCCGCGATGTCGCGCGCGAACAGGGCGCCGAGCGCGGTGATCGTGATCACGACCACGGCCAGCGTCGCCGCTGCGCGCAGGGCCCACGTCCCGGCGCCGGTGAAGCGCCTCCCCGGCGCGGCCATGGCGAACACGATCGCCAGCGCTGCGATCCAGCCGACCAGGTGCACGGCCAGATCGTCTGGCTCCACACGCCACTGGTGCCCGGTGTGCGCCTGGATCCACAGCGACACGGCGGCGAAGGCGACCAGCACCCAGGGTGTCCACAGCAGCTCGCTGCGCAGGCCCCAGGCGAGCGGCAGCATCAGCGCCGCCCACAGCGCGAACAGCTGCCAGGGGTCGGCGCCGGTCTGGTAGGTCTGGCCGAAGTAGGCGAACAGCGCGCCGGTGGCCAGCAGCACGACGAGTGCGAGCGGTGCACGCAGCGCCGGGCGCCACAGCGCGGCCAGCCCCATGCTCAGCAGCGCGCCCTGCAGGACCGCGAAGCGGCCGAAGCGGCCGAGCGTGGCCCAGTTCGCCGCGATCCAGAAGATCAGCCCGAGGCCGAGCAGTGCAGCGGCCAGTGCCGCCAGGCCGAGCGGCAAGCGGCGCGCCAGCGTGCCGGGTTCGTCGCCCAGCCCGGCCAGCGCCTCCAGCCGCGTGGCCGCATGAGCGTCCAGCCGGTGTTCGTCCGCCAGTTGGTACAGCGCCAGTCGCAGGTCCATCCCATCTCCCCGTCGTCGTGATGGCGCGGGATGCTAGCCCCGTCCAGCCGCGGGGAGAGGGCCGCCGGCGCATCGCTGCGCCGCACGGCACCGGCGGGCGCATGCCGCGATACCGCGGCGGCGACGCGACTCAGTGCTTGCGGTACTGGGTGGCGCCGAACAATGCCTCGCGCGCCTTGTCGTCGACCAGCGGCTTGCGCTGGTTCGCCAGCACCTCGACGCCGCGCATCACCGCCGGCCGGTGGGCGATCTCGTCGAACCAGCCCTTCAGGTGCGGGAAGTCGTTCCAGTCGATGCCCTGGTTCTTCCACGAACGCAGCCAGGGGAAGATGGCGATGTCGGCGATCGAGTACGCCGGCCCGCCGATGTACTTGCTCTTGGCCAGCCGCTTGTCCATCACGCCGTACAGGCGCTTCGCCTCGTTGGTGTAGCGGTTGACCGCGTACTCGATCTTCTCCGGCGCGTAGATGCGGAAGTGGTGGGCCTGGCCGAGCATCGGGCCGACGCCGCCCATCTGGAACATCAACCACTGCAGCACCTCGTACTTGCCGCGCACGTCGTCGGGCAGGAAGCGGCCGGTCTTGCCGGCGAGGTAGAGCAGGATCGCGCCGGACTCGAACAGCGAGATCGGCTGGCCATCCGGGCCGTCGGGGTCGACGATGGCGGGGATCTTGTTGTTCGGGCTGATGGCCAGGAACTCGGGCTTGAACTGGTCGCCCGCGCCGATGTCCACCGGGATCACGCGGTAGGGCAGACCACACTCCTCGAGCATGATGTGGACCTTGTGGCCATTCGGCGTCGCCCACGAATACACTTCGATCATGAGGTCGTTCTCCCCGTCGCTTCAGCGCAGCTGTGGTGGCCACACTCTAGTGGATTGACTGCTGCCATGCTGGAGTCCTTCAAGCGCCTGTTTGCCGGCCGCCCGGCGGAGGTGCTGCCGTGGGCGGACGTCGCCGACTGGGCGAGCCGGCACTCGCTGAACTTCCGCCGCGTGCGCGAGGGCGAGGGCTTCGTCATTGAAGGCCGCCTGGACGATCAGCCCTGGCGCATGGAGTGGGGGCCGCCGCAGCGCACCTACATCGCCGGCCGCGAGCTGCGTATCCGCATGGAGCTGAAGCTGCCGGGCGAACTGCAGATGCTGCTGCTGTCCAAGCCGTTGATGGAACAGCTCGAGCGCCAGACCTACGACAGCTTCACCGAAGGGCTGCAGACGCAGATCGACACCGGCACGCCGGAAGAGATGCGCTGGCTGGTGATGTTCCCGAAGGTCAACCTGAACATGTTCCGCGTGCTGCGCAGCCACTTCGGCGCGGTGGCCTCGGGGTCGGGCACCGTGGTGACGTGGCTCGAAGGCCCGCTCGGGCTGCACCTCGAGCGCGCGCTCGGCACGCTGCTCGCCAACGACCCGCCCTTCGTGCTGATGACGCTGCGCGGCCGTGCCTACCTGCGCCTGCAGTTGCTCGACCCCGATCCGTCCTCGCTGGACAGCGTGCTCGGCATCTTCGAGGCGGCCATCGCGCAGGCACGCCGCGTCGCGACGTCGTTGAGCGACAGCGCCCAGGAGTGGCCGAGCACCGGCGGTTCGACCGCCTGGCAGAGCTTCGACGACACCAAACCGCGTTGAGCGGTCCGAGCCGGGCCGAGAAGCCCGGCGCTCAGGCGTACTTGCCGAGCTCGAGCTTGGCGATGGCGTTGCGGTGCACCTCGTCCGGGCCGTCGGCATAGCGCAGCGTGCGCGCCGCCGTGTAGAAGTAGGCCAGCGGCGTGTCCTGGCTCATGCCGGCGCCGCCGTAGACCTGCATCGCCCAGTCGATCACCTGGCAGGCCATGTTCGGCGCCACCACCTTGATCATCGCGATCTCGGCCTTGGCGCTCTTGTTGCCCGCCATGTCCATCATCCACGCCGCCTTCAGCGTCAGCAGCCGGGCCTGGTCGATCAGGCAGCGGGCTTCGGCGATGCGCTCGCGCGTCACGCCCTGTTCGGCGATCGGGCGGCCGAATGCCACGCGCTTGCTGGCGCGGCGGCACATCAGCTCCAGCGAGCGCTCGGCCAGGCCGATCAGGCGCATGCAATGGTGGATGCGGCCGGGGCCGAGGCGGCCCTGGGCGATCTCGAAGCCGCGGCCTTCGCCGAGCAGGATGTTGCTCACCGGCACGCGCACGTTCTCGAACAGCACCTCCATGTGGCCGTGCGGCGCGTCGTCGTAGCCGAACACGCTCAGCGGCCGCAGCACCTTCACCCCCGGGGTGTCGGCCGGCACCAGCACCATCGACTGCTGCGAGTGCCGGGGCGCCGACGGGTCGGTCTTGCCCATGAAGACGTAGATCTTGCAGCGCGGGTCGCCGGCGCCGCTGGTCCACCACTTGCGGCCGTTGATGAGGTACTCGTCGCCCTGGCGTTCGATGCGCGCCTCGATGTTGGTGGCGTCCGACGAGGCCACCGCCGGCTCGGTCATCGCGAACGCGCTGCGCATCCGGCCCTCGAGCAGCGGCTCCAGCCAGCGCTTCTTGTGCTCCTCGCTGCCGTAGCGGACGATGGTCTCCATGTTGCCGGTGTCCGGCGCCGAGCAGTTGAAGACCTCGCTGCTCCAGGGCACGCGGCCCATGATCTCGGCCAGCGGCGCGTACTCCTGGTTCGACAGGCCGATGCCGTAGTTGCCCGAGGTGTTCTTGTGGCCGTCGGCGCTGGGTGGCAGGAACAGGTTCCACAGTCCGGCCGCGCGTGCCTTGGGCTTGAGCTTCTCGATCACCTCCAGCGGCGTCCAGCGCTTGCCGGCCGCGGTGTTGGCCTCGATCTCCGCCCCCCAGGCGCCTTCGGCCGGATAGATGTGCTCGTCCATGAAGCGAAGCAGTTGCGCCTGCAATTCCTGGGTCCGTGGCGAGTAGCTGAAGTCCATGGTGTCTCTTTCGTTGGGGTGATCAGGTGCGGCTGGCGATGCGCCAGCCCATCTCGGCCAGCGGCCGGGCACCGGCGCCTGCCGACACGGCCTGCGCGCTCGACGCGGTGCCGTCGACGACGCGCCTGGCGATGCCCTGCAGGATGCCGGCCATGCGGAACAGGTTGTAGGCGAGGTAGAAGTTCCAGTCGGCCATCACCGCGTCGGGGTCGGGCCGGCCGGTGCGTTCGCAGTAGCGGCGCACGTAGCTCTTCTCATCGGGGATGCCCAATGCCGCCAGATCGACGCCGCCGATGCCGCGGAACTGCCCCGGCGCGATGTGCCACGACATGCAGTGGTAGCTGAAGTCCGCCAGCGGATGGCCGAGCGTGGATAACTCCCAGTCGAGCACGGCGAGGATGCGCGGTTCGCTCGGGTGGAAGACGAGGTTGTCGAGCCGGTAGTCGCCATGCACCACCGAGACCTGGGTCTCGTCCTTCGCGCTGGTCGGCATGTGGGCGGGCAGCCATTCCATCAGGCGGTCCATCGCCTCGATCGGTTCGGTGACGGAGGCGAGGTACTGCTTGCTCCAGCGGCCGATCTGCCGCTCGAAGTAGTTGCCCGGCTTGCCGTAGCCGGCCAGGCCGGCGGCGTTCACGTCGACGGTGTGCAGCGCGGCGATCACGCGGTTCATCTCGTCGTAGATGGCGCCGCGCTCGGCCGGGCTCATGCCGGGCAGGGTCTGGTCCCACAGCACGCGGCCCTGCACGAACGCCATGACGTAGAAGGCGCGGCCGATGATGGCCTCGTCCTCGCACAGCAGGTGCATGGCCGGCACCGGCACGCCGGTGCTGCGCAGCGCGCGCATCACGGTGAACTCGCGCTCGATCGCGTGCGCCGACGGCAGCAGCCTGGCGACCGGGCCGGGCTTGCAGCGCATCACGTAGGTGGCGCCGGGTGTGATCAGCTTGAAGGTCGGGTTCGATTGCCCGCCCTTGAACTGCTCGACGTCGAGCGGGCCACGGAAGCCGTCGAGATGCTGTTCGAGGTGGGCCTGCAGCGTCGCCACGTCGAAGGCGTGTTGCGCGGCAACGGGCTTGGTTCCGGAGAAGGCGTCCATGGCGGCTCGGTGGTCAGGTGGCGACAGACCGGTCGCAGCCGCGACCGGCGCGGCGGAACACTATCGTTCGGCGATGGCCAGCAGCTTGTCCTTGGACAGCACGACCAGGCGCGTCGGCTCGATGCGCACCGCGCCATCGCGCTCGAAGCCCTTGAGCTCCTGGTTGACGCGCTGGCGCGAGGCGCCGAGCAGCTGCGCCAGATCCTCCTGCGCGAGTTGCAGGCCGATGCGGATCTCGTCGCCCTGTTCGATGCCGTAGGCGCGCGCCAGCAGCAGCACCTGCTTGGCCAGCCGTGCCGCCAGGGGCCGGGTGTTGAGGTCCTCGATCTGGTCGAACATCAGGCGCAGGCGGCGGCAGTTCAGGCGCAGCAGCGCGTCGTAGAGCTCGACGTGCTGCGCCAGCAGTTCCTTGAAGTCGGACTTGCGCACGATCAGCAGCGTGGTCTCGCCATGCGCGCTGGCGTCGTGCGTGCGCGGCAGGCCGTCGAACAGGGCGATGTCGCCGAACCAGGTGCCGGGCTCGACGTAGGTCAGCGTGACCTGCTTGCCCGACAGCGAGACCGAGCTGACGCGAACTGCGCCCCTGGCCACGCCGACCCACTCCTGCGCGGGCGTGCCGCGTGCGGACAAGGTGGCGCCATCGGCAAGCCGGCGCAGCGTCGCACGCGCGAGGATGGCCTGACGCAACGCAGGGGAGAGTTTCGAAAACCAAGAACCCGACTCGATGTTGGATCGTTCGTCGAGTGTAAGAACCGGGGTGTTCATGTTCAGTCGCTGAGGTGACAGCATGATCGGATCATGCGAATCTATTGTCCACGAGCAAAACCACCGACGAGGAGACAGGCATGGGTGCCAACGATCTGCAGATCCGCAGCCGCCGCGCGGAGGTCAGCGACGAGGAGTGGCAGACGCGGATCGACCTCGCGGCAGCCTACCGTCTGGTCGCGCTGTTCAAGTGGGACGACCTCGTCTTCACGCACATCAGCGCGCGCGTGCCCGGTCACGACGATCAGTTCCTCATCAACCCCTATGGGCTGATGTTCGAGGAGATCACGGCCTCGAGCCTGGTGCGCATCGACACGGCGGGCAACAAGCTCGACGACTCGCCGTTCCCGGTCAACCCGGCCGGCTTCACGATCCACAGCGCGATCCACGCGGCACGGCACGACGCGCAGTGCGTGCTGCACACGCACACGCTCAACGGCATTGCGGTGGCGGCGCAGAAGGGCGGGGTGCTGCCGCTGTCGCAGCAGTCGATCTTCGTGCTGTCCAGCCTGGCGTACCACGACTACGAGGGCGTGGCGCTCAACGAGGACGAGAAGCCGCGGCTGGTGGCCGACCTTGGCACGAAGAACTTCCTGATGCTGCGCAACCACGGTCTGCTCACGCTGGGGCCGACCATCGCCGACGCCTTCCTCAACATGTACCTGTTCGAGACGGTGTGCACCATCCAGGTCCGTGCCTTGGCCGGAAGTCGCGAGCTGATCCACGTCGATCCGCGCATCGTCGCCGGTGCGCAGGCGCAGGCGAAGCAGGTCACGCGCGGTGTCGGTGGTGGTGCGTTGACGTGGCCGGGGCTGTTGCGCCGGCTCGACCGCCTAAACCCAGGCTATCGCGACTGAGCGCAGCTCATTCGAACTTCGGCGCGCGCTTGCCGACGAAGGCCTGGATGCCTTCGCCGCCGTTGGCGTGGAACAGGTTGAGGATGAAGTGGTCGCGCTCGGCGTCGAGCTGTTCGCGCAGCGTGCGCGTCGGCGCGGCGTTGAGCAGTTCCTTGGCGCTGGCCACGGCATTCGGTGCCATGGTCGAGAGCCGGTCGGCAATGCGCAGCGCCTCGACGAGCGCCTGGCCCGGCTCGCACACCGCCTGCACGACGCCCCAGCCGTGCAGCTGCCCGGCCGTCACCGGCTCGGCCAGCCAGACCATCTGCTGCACCGCCTGGCGCGGCAGTGAGCGCATCAGCTGCCAGGTGGCGCCGCCGTCGGGCGACAGGCCGAGCTTGGCGTAGGAGAGGATGAAGCGCGCGTCCCGCGACGCGACGATGAGGTCGCAGGCCAGCGCGAGCGAGAAGCCCGCGCCGGCCGCCGCGCCCTCGACGGCGGCGATCAGCGGCTTCGGGCAGGCGCGCAAGGCTTCCACCCATTGATGCAGCAGTTCGAGCATGCGCGCCTGCGCAGGCGGGCCGGCCTGGCGGCGAGCCATCAGCCCCTGCAGGTTGCCGCCGGCGCAGAAGTGCGCGCCGGCGCCGCGCAGCACCACGCAGCGAACCTCGTCGTCGGACTCGGCGGTGCTCAGCGCCTCGATGCCGGCCGTGATGACCGCCTCGGAAAGCGTGTTGCGGGTTTCGGGGTCGCTGATCGTGAGACTCAGCACGCCGCCTTGGCGCTCTGACAGCAGTTCGGAGGGCATGGATCTCGAGGCACCACGGGATCGCTCGATTGTGTCACGGCCACTCGTGGCGGCCCCCCGTGTCCGCGGGCTGCCGCCCAGTGGCTTCATGCTAGAGTCTTCGAGCAAAAGGACACATACGCCGCCGAATGCTCCGAGCATCGCTCCTCGCCTCTCTCGCCATCGCCAGCGGCACCTTGCTCTGCACGAGCGGCCCCGCCCATGCGCTGGGCTTCGGCCGTTCGGTGAACGCGTCATACCTGGGGCAGCCGCTGAACTTCGCCGCGACGGTCCGCCTCGAGGCCGAAGAATCGCTGCCGAGCGAGTGCGTGAGCGCCGAAGTCCTGTCCGGGGACTTCCGCGTCGCGCCGGCAGTGCTGCGCATCAGCGTCGAGCGCTCGGCCAATGCGAACGAGCGGCAGGTGCGGGTCAGCACCACCACCGTGATCGACGAGCCGGTGGTGACGGTCACGCTCACTGTCGGTTGCCAGCCCCGCATCACGCGCAGCTTCGTCACCCTGGTCGATCCGCCGGGTGTGAACCTGGCCGGCACGGCGGCTCCCGAAGTGACGCTGCCGCCGCAGCGGCTCGAGTCGGATGTGGCGCCGGTCGTGGCCGTGGCGCAGGCCGCCGAGATGGCCTCGGCACCGCGCCAAGCCGCGCCGGCAGCGGCTGCAGAGCGCCCGGCACGACCGCGAGCCGTCGCGGCGGCGCCGGCTCCCACCGCACGGCCGGCATCGGCCGTGCCGGCCAGGCCGCGTGTGCGCAAGCCCGCTGCCGCGCCGGTGGCCACGGCACGCCAGGGGGGCGCCCGGCTGCAGCTCGAAGCCGGTTCGGCAGCCGCCGTGGCCGCGGCTGCCTCGGCAGTGGCGAGCACGCAGGCAGCCGCCGCACAGGTCGTGGCCGCAGCGGCCTCGGAAGTCGCGATCTCGAACCAGGCCGCGGCTTCGGCCGCCGCGGCAGCCTCGGCGGCGCAGGCGCGCATCGTCTCGCTCGAGGAACAGCTGCGGCTGCTTCGCGAGGAATCGAAGAAGACCCAGCAGGCGCTGGCCACCCTGCAGGCCAGCCTCAACGACGCACAGAGTTCGCGCTACTCCAACCCGCTGGTCTACGGGCTGGCTTGGCTGTCGGCCCTGCTTGCACTGGCCGTTGCCGCGCTGTGGTGGCGCCAGTCGCAGGTGCGCAACTCCTCGCAGTGGTGGCTGGCGCCGACTGCTGGTGCGGTGAATGCGACGGCGGCCGTCAAGCCGGTCGCCATGCGCAGCCCGGCGGGTGAGGGCGCTGTCACGCGCCAGGAGACCCAGCCCGCGGTGATGGACGAGCGCCACGTTGCGCGCATCGCCGACGACGAACCGATGCCGACCGCCGCGCCGCCGCTGGACGCGCCCATCTCGGTGCTGCCCCCGGGCGCCGAGCCGCCGGCGCCGCGGCGAGAACTGTCGGTCGAGGAACTGATCGACCTCGAGCAGCAGGCCGACTTCTTCGTCGTGCTCGGTCAGGACGACGCCGCCATCGATCTGCTGATGGGCCATGTGCGCAGCAGCGGTGGCGCCAGCCCGCTGCCCTACCTGAAGCTGCTGGAGATCTACCGCCGTCGCGGCGACCACGACGCCTACGAGCGTGTGCGCGAGCGCTTCAATCGCCGCTTCAGCGCCTATGCGCCCGACTGGGACAACGACCTGGCGCACGGCCGCACGCTCGATGACTACCCGCAGGTGCTGCGCCAGTTGCAGCGGCTGTGGGACGAGCCGATGCGCGTGACCCACATGCTCGATGCAGCGCTGATGCGGCAGGACGCGGACGGCGAGACCTTCGACCTGCCGGCCTACCGCGAACTGCTGTTCCTCTACTCGATCGCCCGCGACCTCGCCGAGCACCCGACCAACGCACGTGCCGTCGACCTGCTGCTGCCGATGGACGGCGAAGTGTCGGAGAAGCCGATCGAGGAACTCACCGCGAGCCGGCTGATGGGTTTCGCGCCGACCAACCAGCTCACGGTGCAGGTCGATCTGGACGTGACCCGATCAATGCCCCGCAACGAACCCGGCAGTTCGGACTTCATGGGCCTGGTCGACCCGAAGCTCAAGCGCGACGACCCCGACCGCTACTGACCGTGCCGTTCAGAGCGCCGAGAGGCGCTCGGGGGCCAGGGCCAGCGTCTCGTCCTTCTTCGCGAAGCAGAAGCGCACGATGCGCTGCTCGAAGCCACCCTGGTAGAACGCCGACAGCGGAATCGCCGCGACGCCGACCTCGGTGGTCAGCCGCCGGCAGAACGACTCTTCCGGCTCGTCGCTGATCGCCGAGTAGTCGACGCACTGGAAGTAGCTGCCTTCGCTGGGCAGCAGCGTGAAGCGGCTGCCGGCCAGGCCGGTGCGGAACAGGTCGCGCTTGCGCTGGTAGAAGGCAGCCAGGCCGAGGTGGTGTGCCGGTTCGGCCATGAACGCCGCCAGGCCGTGCTGCATCGGCGTGTTGACGGTGAACACGTTGAACTGGTGCACCTTGCGGAACTCGGCGCTCAGCGCCGCCGGTGCGGCGACGTAGCCCACCTTCCAGCCCGTCACGTGGTAGGTCTTGCCGAAGCTCGAGACGATGAAGGCGCGCTGCGCCAGCTCCGGGTGGCGCGCCACGCTCTCGTGCCTGGCGCCGTCGTAGACCATGTGCTCGTAGACCTCGTCGGCGATCACCATCACGTCGGTCGGGCGCAGCAGGTCGGCCAGGCGCTGCATGTCGTCGGCCGTCCAGATCGTCGCGCTCGGGTTGTGCGGCGTGTTGATGATGATGGCGCGTGTGCGCGGCGACAGCGCCGCGGCGATGCGAGCGAAGTCGGGGCGGAAACTGCCCGGCGTCAACGGCACATGCACCGCGCGGCCGCCGGCCAGCTCGATGTTCGGCTCGTAGCTGTCGTAGCAGGGGTCGAGCACGATCACCTCGTCGCCCGGATGCACGATGGCGAGGATGGCGGTGATGATCGCCTGCGTCGCGCCGGCGGTGATGGTGATCTCGGTGCCCGGGTCGTAGCGGCGGCCGTACATCGATTCGATCTTGGCGGCCACCGCCTCGCGCAGCACCGGCACGCCGGCCATCGGCGGGTACTGGTTGAGGCCCGCGTGCATCGCCTTCGTGACCGCGTCGAGCAGCGCCGGGTCGCAATCGAAGTCCGGGAAACCCTGGCCGAGGTTGACTGCGCCGTGCTGCTGCGCGAGTGCCGACATGACGGTGAAGATGGTCGTGCCGACGTTCGGCAGGCGGCTGGTGATGGTGGGGGTGCGGGCGAGGGTGCTGCTCATGATGGAGAGGGTCAGAGCTGGTAGTCGGGCGCGTCGGGCTGCTGGCCGGAGAGCGCCTGGGAGATGATCTGGCGGCCGAGGCGATCGGAGAGCATCTCGGCGAAGGCGTAGACGAAGCTGCGCAGGTAGGCGCCGCGCTTGAAGGCGATGCGCGTGACGTTGCGGCCGAACAGGTGGCCGAGCGGGCGCGAGACCAGCTCGCCGCCGGGCGGGTCGTCGCGCACCGCGAGTTCGGCGACGATGCCCACGCCGAGGCCGAGTCGCACGTAGGTCTTGATGACGTCGGCGTCGATCGCCTCGAGGACGATGTTCGGCTTGAGCTTGCGCGCCGCGAAGGCCTGATCGACGCGCGTGCGGCCGCTGAATGACGGGTGGTACGAGACCAGCGGCTGGATCGCCAGATCCTCGAGTTCGATGCGTTCGAGCTGCGCCAGAGGGTGGCCGGCCGGCATCACCAGCGCATGCTGCCACTCATGGCAGGGCAGCGTGACGAGTTCCTCGTGGGCGTCGAGCGCCTCGGTGGCGAGGCCGACCTCGGCGACCTCCTCGATCACCATGCGCGCCACCTGGTCGGGCGAACCCTGGTGCAGGCTGACGTTGACCTTGGGAAAACGCCTGCGCAATTGAGCGATCGGCTCGGGCAGGAAGTAGCGCGCCTGGCTGTGCGTGGTGGCGATCGACAGCGTGCCGGCGTCCTGCTTGGAGAACTCCTCGCCGATGCGCTTGAGGTTGCCGACCTCGCGCATGATCACCTCGATCGACTTGAGCACCTGCTGCCCCGGCTCGGTGATCCGTCGCAGGCGCTTGCCGTGCCGCGCGAAGATGTCGACGCCGAGTTCGTCCTCGAGCTCCAGGATGGCCTTGGAAACGCCGGGCTGCGAGGTGAACAGCACCTTCGCCGTCTCGGTGAGGTTCAGCTTCTGGCGGACCGCCTCCTGGACGAAGCGGAACTGATGCAGGTTCATATATCCGCGCGATCTGTGAATCGCCGGGATTATTCCACCAGGGGGCGATCAGGCGCCGTCGTGGGGGCGGAGGGCGCAGCGGGCCATGGCCTCGACCACCGCATCGTCCTCGCCGATCGTCGGGCGCAGCAGCCACTGCACGTCGGGGTGCGCCTGGCGAAGCTGCTCGAGCAGCACGGGCAGGTCCTTGCGCACATGGCCGCCGGCGCCGAGGAACAGCGGCAGCAGCTCGACGCGTTCGCAGCCCAGGGCGGCGAGCGACGCTCCGGCCTCGACCAGCCCGGGCGACATGAGCTCGAGGAAGCTCAACGCCACGGGCACGGCGGGATCGGCGGCGCGGACGCGGCGCGCCACGTC
Source organism: Variovorax sp. YR752 (assembly GCF_943372545.1). Taxonomy (NCBI): domain Bacteria; kingdom Pseudomonadati; phylum Pseudomonadota; class Betaproteobacteria; order Burkholderiales; family Comamonadaceae; genus Variovorax; species Variovorax sp. YR752. The sequence goes on from NZ_CALRZC010000199.1 coordinate 12,505, forward strand.
CTCGAAGGGCAGGGCCCAGCGCGGATCGCGCGCGCCATGGGCAAACAACAGCAGGCCACGTTTCATCGGTAGCGCACCAGCCAGCTGAACGCCGCCAGCGAGAAGAGGAGGAAGAGGGCGCTCGGCGCCGCGGCGGTGATCCACGGCGTCCAGTTGCGCAGCAGGCCGAGGTGGCCCGACATGTTGTTGAGCAGCACGAAGCCGATGCCCAGCATGATGCCGGCGAACACCTTGAAGCTGACGCCGCCCGCGCGGGCGTGCATGTAGGCGAATGGCAGCGCCAGCGCCATCATCACCAGGCAGGCGAACGGGTAGAGCGCACGCTTCCAGAACTGGATCTCGTGGCGCTGCGCGGCCTGCTCGTTGTCGGACAGGTGGCCGATGTAGCGAAACAGCTCGATCGTCGACATGGTCGACAGCGGCAGCACGGCGGCCGCCACCACGCCGGAGGAGAGCGTGCTGCGCCAGAGCAGCGAGGGCAGCTTCTCTTCGCGGGCCACGGCCTGCGCGTCGCCGGCGGCGCTGTTCCAGTGCGTCACCTTCACCTCACCGAGTTGCCAGGCATCGTCGCCGATGCGTGCGGTGGCCGCACCGATGCGCCGCACCAGCCGCCCGTCGGTGTCGAACTCGAAGATGCGCACGTCCTGCAGCGTGCCGTCGACGCCCGCCGAGCCGACGTTGACCGAGTAGCTGCGCTCGCCCTGCGGCGTGGGCTCGCGGTCCTTCAGCCAGGCGCCGGCACTGCCGATGCGCAGCTTGCCCTTGGCACGCGCCTGCAATTCGGTGGCCTGCCGCTCGCTGAAGGGCGCGATCCAGTCGCCGACCACGTAGGTTGCCACTGCGAACATCAGGCCCAGCCCGGCCAGCAGCGACAGCGCCCGACCCGGCCCGAGGCCACCGGTTCGCAGGATGGTGTACTCCGACGACTGGGCCAGCCTGGCCAGTGCGTAGATGGTGCCGATCAGCACCGCGATCGGCATCAGCTCGTAGAGGTGGCCCGGCGTCTGCAGCAGCGAGTAGGCCGTGGCGTGCAGCAAGGTGTAGCCCTTGGCAACGTCGCCGAGCTCCTCGACGAAGTCGATGAAGAAGAACAGCGACAGGAAGGCCAGCGCGACGAAGCCCACCGAGCTGACGATGTCGCGGTAGAACAGGCGGCGGACGGTCCTCATGCGGGGGCCCGCCGCAGCGACAGCAGTCGCCGGTTGCCCTGCTCGCGCCACCACAGCAGCAGCAGCGCCAGCGCGAAGGCGGCACCGTGGAAGCTGACCAGCGCCGTGCCCATGCTCATGCGGCCGGCGGCGACCCAGGCCTGCGACAGGTTGATGACGTTGTAGTAGACGACGAAGGTGAGCAGCGCGAACAGCAGGTTCCAGTTGCTCGCCCGCCGCGGATTGGCTGCCGACAGCGGAATCGCCAGCAGCAGCAGGTTGGTCGCGCCAAGCAGCAGCCCGAGGCGCCAGGTCAGCTCGCCCTGGTGGCGTGGCGTCGGGTTGCGCAGCAGGTCGTGGCTGGGCATGGCGCGCGGCGGCAGTTCGTCGACGCGCGACAGCACCCGCTCGCCGACCAGGATGCGGTAGGTCTCGAAGCGCGACAGCGTCTTCTCTCCGGTCTCGCGCGCTTCCTCGTTGCGCTGGCCGCGGTCGAGCACGAGGAAGCGGTCTTCACCCTGCAGTTCGATGCGGCCGGTCTTGGCCGATGTCACCGACTCGCTGCCGGGCTGGCTGGACAGGATGAAGACGTTGCGCCCGGTGCGCCCGTCCTCCGAGTCACGGTCGATGAAGAACACGCGACGCCCGTCGCTGGAGGTCTGGAACTGCCCCGGTGCGACGCGCGACAGGTCGGAGCGGCGTTCGAAACGGTCCTTGAGTTCGGTGGCGCGCTGGTTGACCCAGGGCCAGACGAACAGCGCCAGCGCGCCGATGACCACCAGCACCGGCCAGCTGGTGCGCAGCACCGGCGCGACGAAGCGCGACAGGCCGACGCCGCTGGCGAACCAGATCGTCATCTCGCTGTCGCGGTACATGCGGCCGAGCGTGGCCACCACCGAGACGAACAACGACAGGGCCAGCATGGTCGGCAGGTGCCCCAGCGCCGTGTAGCCGAGCAGCAGGACCACGTCCTGCGGCGAGACTCGCCCGACCGCGGCCTGCCCGAGCGTGCGGATGAGGAACATGGTCAGCACGATGGTCAGGATGACGACCAGCGTCGCGCCGAAACTGCGCGCGAGGTCGGCCCGCAGGGTGGAATCGAATAACATCGTGCGCTTCGTGAAACAGGCAGGGATTATGGACTTTCGTCATCAGGTCGGATCGCTCGACGCGCTGGGTTCGGTGGCCTGCGATGCACTGCTCGTCGTGGTGGGTGGCGACAAGGCCGAAGCGTCGCTCGACGCCGGCCTGAAGAAGGCGCTGGCCGACGCGCTCGCCCACGGCGACTTCGAGTTCAAGCGCGGCAAGTCGGTGACGCTGCACCGCCCGCAGGGCGTGAAGGCGGCGCGGCTGGTGTTCGCCGCCTGCGGCGAGCCGACGGCCAAGTCGGTGAAGGCCGCGCTCGCGGCCGGCATCGCGGCGCTGAAGGGCGGTGGGGCCAGGCATGTCGCGGTGGCGCTTTCCGGCGTCGGCGATTTCGCGGCGGCCCATGCCGAGGCGCTCGTCACGGCCGTCACCGAGGCCACCTATGTCTACCGCCATACCAAGCCGAGCGCGCCGGCGGCCGGCGCGCTGGCCAAGGTCACGCTGCTGGCCGACAAGGCCGTGGCGAAGGTGGCGGCGCAAGGCCTCGCTCGCGGCGAGGCGATCGCCGCCGGCGTCACGCTGGCGCGCGAACTGGCGAACCGGCCGGGCAACCACTGCACGCCGACCCACCTCGGCGAACAGGCCAGGAAGCTCGGCCGCGAGTTCGGCCTGAAGGTCGAGGTGATGGACCGCAAGGCGATCGAGAAGCTCGGCATGGGCTCCTTCCTCGCCGTCGCGCAGGGCTCGGCCGAGCCGCCGCGCTTCATCGTCGCGCAGTACCACGGCGCGGCGAAGACGAAAGCGCCGATCGTGCTGGTCGGCAAGGGCATCACCTTCGACACCGGCGGCATCTCGATCAAGCCGGCCGCCGAGATGGACGAGATGAAGTTCGACATGGGCGGCGCAGCCAGCGTGCTGGGCACGCTGCGCGCCGTGGCCGAAC
>NZ_CALRZC010000200.1:0-15620 GCF_943372545.1 Variovorax sp. YR752
CCGCGTCGGCGCCGACGGCTTGCTGGATGGTGAGGCGCCCCTGTCTCCCTCTGGCGTCAATGACGACCTTGATGCACTCCAGGTTTGGGGCGAACTGGCTCGAGGCCGGTACGTCCGCATTTCGGCGACACCCTCGCGTGCGATGACGACCGCCGAAATCGAAGAAGCCGTCGCGCAATATCGACGCGGTGCGGCCAATGCATGCAGGGCCGGGTTCGATGGCGTGGAGATCCACGCTGCCAACGGATATCTGCCGCATCAGTTCCTGTCGCCGATGACCAATCGACGCACCGACGCCTACGGTGGCAGCCTGGAAAACCGCCTGCGCTTCCTTCGCGAGATCGTGGAGACTGCCATCGATGAGGTGGGCGCGGCGCGAGTGGGTGTGCGTATCTCTCCTTTTGCCGCTTACAACAATACGCGCGACCCGAATCCGGTCGAGACCTATGCCGCCGTGGCGGACATGCTTGCCGAATACGGCGTCGCTTACCTGCATATCGCGGATACGAACGCCTGGGCCGGCCAACCGGACATGCCAAAGATCCTAGAGGTCGTGCGTCCGCGCTTTCGAGGCACGCTGATCGGGAACGGTGGCATCACACCGGACGCGGCGCGCGACCTCGTCGCCACGGGTGCTTTGGACATCGTGGCGTTTGGGCGCGCCTTCCTGGCCAACCCCGACTTGCCCGCGCGGATCCGTCAGGGCGGACCGTACAACGCGCCAAAGAACATCGGCTGGTACGGCGGAACCGCCGAGGGCTACACCGACTACCCAACGCTCGCGCACGCGGCCTGAGACATGTCGAAGGCACCTCCATGGAAATCACGCTCAACCTCCTCGCGCTTCAGCTCTTCACCGGGCTGGCCTTGGGCGCGGTCTATGTCCTGCTGGCCGTCGGCCTCTCGCTCATCTTCGGCATGCTCACCGTCGTAAACTTTGCGCACGGGGCCTTCTTCATGCTGGGGGCTTACATTGGCTTGCTAGCCGCCGAGAAGACCGGCAGCTTCTGGATGGCGCTGCTCATCGCACCCGTGGTGGTCGGTGCCATCGGCATGCTCGCCGAACGCTGGCTCATCCGGCCGCTGTATGGCCGCGGGATCGACTACCCCCTGCTGCTGACCTTCGGCCTCGCCTACATGCTGGTGGAAGGCGTGCGCATCGTCTGGGGCAAAGCCGGCCTGCCCTTCGACACACCCGAAGTGCTGCAGGGTGCAACGAACCTCGGGTTCGCCGATTTTCCGACCTACCGCCTGTTCGTCATCGGCGTCGTCGGTGCACTGCTCGTTGCCCTGTGGCTCGTGATCGAGCGCACCCCGTTCGGCCTGGTCGTGAGGGCCGGCGCGCGGGACGCGGTCATCGTCCGCGTGCTCGGGGTGGACGTCTCCCGCGTCTGGCTCATTGTCTTCGGTGTCGGCACCGGCATCGCCGCCCTCGCTGGCGTCCTCGCGGCACCCATGCAGGGGGTCTCGCCCGAGATGGGTACCTCGGTGCTTACCGTCGCATTCGTGGTCACCGTCGTCGGCGGCATGGGTTCGCTGATGGGCGCAGTCGTCGCCGGACTCCTAATCGGCGCGGTCGAAAGCATGGCCGTGCTGTTCTTCCCGGAGGCGGCCAAAGTCTCCATGTTCGTGATCATGGCGGCCGTGCTCCTCGTTCGTCCACAGGGTCTCTTCGGTCGCGCCGGACTGATGTCATGAAGGAACTGAGTATGAGCGTTATCACTCCCCCCGTCGCCGCCTCGTTTCGCAGCTGGCAAGAAGTCTTTCGAATGGTTGCGAAGCATCGCGTGCTGGCCACCGTCGTCTTCTTTGCCATCTTCCCCTGGCTGATGCCCTATCAGTCGCTGGCCATCAACATCCTCATATACGGCCTCTTCGCGGTCGGCTTCAATCTGCTGTTCGGCTACACCGGACTGCTGTCATTCGGTCACGCCGCATTTCTCGGCGTCGGGGCGTACACCGCCGGCATTCTCATCGCCCAGCACAACGTGCCGTGGTGGGCTGCCGTGCCGACGGCCGTCGCAGCCGGATGTCTTGTCGCGCTAGTGATGGGCCTGCTGGCCATCCGGACGCGCGGCATCTACTTCGCGATGGTGACCCTCGCCCTTTCGCAATGCGTCTACTTCCTGGTGTATCAGTTGCCGGCGTCCGGCGGAGAGAACGGCCTGCGTGGCGTCAACGTCCCGGAAGTCAGCCTTCTGGTGCTGAAGCTCGACCTTTTGAACCCGCTGCAGAAATACTACTTCGTCTTCACATTCGTCGCCGTCGCGATGTGGCTTCTCTCACGCATCCTGGCTTCGCCATTCGGTGGCGCCATCGAGGCCGTGCGTGAGAACGAAGCACGGGCGCGTGCATGCGGGTTCGACGTCGAGCGCACGAAGCTGCTGTCCTTCGTTCTTTCCGCCGGCTTCTGCGCTCTGGCCGGGGCGCTCAATGCGATCCATCTGTCCAGCGTTCCCATCGAGACGCTGGACTACGCCACCTCGGGCATGGTGGTCATGCTGTGCCTCCTGGGAGGCATGGGCACCTACTTCGGCCCTTTCGTCGGCGCGGCGCTCTTCCTGCTGATCCAGGACCTTGCCTCCAGCTGGACGGAGCATTGGCAACTCCTTGTCGGCGGCGTCTTCGTCTTTTTCGTCCTGTTCTTCCCCAAGGGGGTCTGGGGCACGTTCCTTCAAAAGGCCTCCCATGAACGCTGATGCCATCATCGAGACGCGCAACGTCAGCAAGCGCTTCGCCGGCTTCAAGGCACTCCACGACGTGAGCGTGAAGATTCGCCCGGGGATGCTCACATCCATCATCGGTCCCAACGGCGCGGGCAAAAGCACATTCTTTAACATGCTCTCGGGCGCCTTTGCGCCCAACGACGGCCAGATCATCTTCATGGGCCAGGACATCACCGGAATGCGCCCGCACGAATTTGCGCACACGGGCATTGCCAAGTCCTTCCAGATCACGAACCTGTTTCCGAACTTCACTGCGCTGGAGAACGTGCGCATCGCGCTCCAGGCCCATGTGTCGCGCTACGGCCTGTGGCGCCGGCGCTCGGCGCTTCATGGCTTGAGCGAACAGGCCGCGGCGGTGCTGAAGACGGTCGGTCTCACCGACCGAGCCCACCATCTCGCGCGGGAATTGGCGCATGGTCAGCAGCGCGCGCTCGAAATCGGGGTCGCGCTCGCCGGCCAGCCGAAGCTCCTCCTGATGGATGAGCCCACGGCAGGCATGAGCCCCGAAGAAACCAAAGTCATGATGGCGCTCATTCGCAAGCTCGTCGAAGAACGCACCGTCGTTCTTGTCGAGCACAAGATGAAGATGGTGATGGGCATCAGCGATCGCATCGTGGTTCTGCACCATGGCGAACTCATTGCCGAAGGCACCCCGGACGACATTCGCGCGAACGACTTGGTCAAGCGCGTCTATCTCGGCCAAGGCGACCACTGAGGAGCGCGGAATGCTTGAAGTCAACGATCTGAATGCCTGGTACGGCACCAGCCACATCCTTCAGGGGGTCAGCCTGGAGGTCCGTAAGGGCGAGCTTGTCTGTCTGATCGGCCGCAACGGTGCCGGCAAGACCACGACCGTCAAGAGCATCGCCGGGCTCATTCCAAAGGCGAAGGGGTCGGTGAAATTCGAAGGCGTCGAGTTGCTCGGCCGGCCGACGCACACCCGGTTTTCGAAGGGCCTGGCCTACGTTCCGGAGGAGCGACGTATCGTGCCCGGCCTCACGGTGCGAGAGAACATCCGCCTCGGTCTCCTCGCCTCGCCACTGCGCCGGCGCGAGGCGGATGTCATCGACGAGATCGCAGAAACCTTCCCGCGACTGAAGGAGCGCCTCGACCAGATGGCTATCACGATGTCGGGCGGGGAACAGCAGATGCTGGCCATTGCGCGCGCCGTGGCATCCAAGCCGAAGATGGTGCTGCTCGATGAACCCTCCGAGGGCATCATGCCGGTGCTGGTCGACGAAATGTTCGAGTACTTCGCCGCACTCAAGCGCAGCGGCGTGACCATCCTTCTCATCGAGCAAAACGTCGGCCTGGCGCTCAGGATTGCAGACCGCGCCTACATCCTCGACCAGGGCGAAATCGTCTACAGCGGCAGCGCGCAAACCATGCTGGCCGACGAAGCCATTCAGGAGCGCTACTGCGCGGTGTAGGCGCAATGCAAGACGATCAACGACCCGAAGGAAGCACATGACCCACGTATCGTCAGCCGCTGAATTTCGGTTCTCAAACGTCAGACGCGTGCCCCAGGTCCTCGATCCGAAAAGCGCGCTGGTCGCGGTGGCGCAGCGTGAAGACCTTGAAAGACGTGGAATTTGCACTCAAGGAAGGTGCGGATCTGCTGACTGTCGGCCGCTCCGCTATCCTTTCGCCCGGCCGCGGGACGCTTTCGCGCTGGGACACGTTCCGCAGCCCTCTTCGGTGACATCGCAGGAACTTGCGGCGCGTGGCGTCTCAGCCCCTTTCACCGACTACCTGCAGCCCTTTGGCCTCGTGGCTTCTTCCTGATTGCCTCATGGACCTGGTGCAACTGAAGTACTTTTGCAAGGTTGCCGAGCTCAAGAGCTTTACGCAGGCAGCCTCGGCCTTGCACGTGGCTCAACCGGCGATTACCCGACAGATTCAGCTACTCGAGGACGAGTTGGGGGTTCAGCTCCTCTTTCGCCACAGCCGCGGCGCCGAGCCGACAGAGGAAGGCATTCGACTGAAAGACGGTGCCGACTCGATCTTCCGGCTCATCAGCCAAACGCGTGCCGACGTCGTCGCCTGCAGTACCACGGCGACTGGAAATCTGCGGATCGGCTTTCCGCCGTCGATCGGCGATCTGCTCATCGGCAGCACGGTCGCCGCCTACCGCAAACTTCATCCGAATGTCAGTCTGAGCCTGCATGAAGGATACAGCCATGCGCTGCGCGACGCCCTGCTCGCGGACAAGCTCGACCTCGCCATCCTGACCGGCACGAAGCCCAATCCGCTTCTGCAGACCCAGCACCTTTGCGACGAACACCTGTGGTTTATCGAGCCGACGGATGGGGCGCCTTATCTCAAAGGCAGCACTTTCGACTTCGCCGAGATAGCGAAGCGCTCGCTCGTCCAACCCGGCATGAACAACACAGTGCGCAAGTTGCTGGAGCGCAAGGCTGCCGAATCTGGCGTGACATTGAACGTGGACGTGGAGGCGGAGGCGCTCCACGTCATCAAAGGACTCGTTCAACGCGGCGTCGGCAGCCACGTCTCGCCCTATTCAGCCGTCAGCCAGGACATTGAGAACGGACAGTTCAGCGGGGGCCCCATCGCCGGCCTTTCGGTGGCGCGGTTCCTGGCGCGGCGGATCGATCGGCCGAGCAACCTCGCGTTGCAGCGTTTTCAGGCGTTGATCGTCGAACAGTTGTCTGGCTTGGCGAGATTGGCCGGCGGTGCCATCGTCCTCGCGACGTCGCTTCGCGCGACCCGCGAGGCATGAATCCGACATGACTAATACCAGGAGTACCGCGGAGCCGGCTCCGCCGGACCGCCGGTATTACGGCCGGAAGGGGGTGTCCGACCCGCACAAAGTGGGTGAAGATGGGGGAGAGCTTCATCTCACTTCTTCTTGGCAACGCCGGTCACCGGCATGGCCGCCGGGACGGAGCGCTTGTTCTCTATCCAATGCACGGTATTGCGGTCCGCAATGAACCTGTCGCCTAGACCGTATTCCTTGGCGGCATCGCCGCGATGCAAGTCGATCTTTCCCGACAAGATATAGACGCCGGTTCAATTTCCATTGAATTCTGACCCCGCGGAAGCGCTCACAGTCAGTCGAACTTCAGCTTGTTGTCCTTCAGGGCCGCCCGAGTGAGGGCGAAGTCCTGATCGATCATGGCCTCAAATTTCTCAGGCGTGCCGCCCACAGGACTCAGGCCCAGTTGCTTCAGCTTGGCGCTCACCTCTGGACTCCTGATCGCTGCATCGAAGTCCGCGACCAGCTTCTGGGTGATCGCTAGCGGTGTCCTACGCGAGATGAAGTAGCCGTTCCATTGGGAAGCAGTGAAGCCCTTGATCCCGCGCTCTTCGAATGTCGGCACGTCCGGCGAGAACGGCGAGCGCGCGTTGCCCGTCACGGCAAGGATCTTGATCTTTCCTGTTGCAAGGTGGGGCGCGATGGCGCTATAGGGCAGGAAGGTCGATGAAACCTGTCCGTTGAGCACCTGGACGATCACATCGGCGCTACCCTTGAACGGCACGTGCGTGATGTCTGCGCTGGTCGACCGTTCCAGGCCGAGCAGAAGGAGGTGCCCTGTCGATCCGTTGCCGAACGAGCCGAAGGACTTGGCTCCCGGCTTCGACTTGGCCTCCTGAAGGAAAACTTCGAGCGAAGCGGAAATCTTCCCATCCTTGCGGCCCACGACGAAATACATCGGCGTCTCGGTTGCGGCAATGAGGGGTTGCAGCTCCTTGAAGGTGTCGAAAGGCAGTTTGTCCTTGGCGAAGGTGTTCTGGACGATCAGCGAGATGTTGGCAAGGATTGTGTGGCCGTCGGATGCGGCTCGGATCACATCGCCAGTTCCGAGCATGGAATTGGCACCCGGCTTGTTCTCGACGATGACTGGTGACTTCCAGATCTCGGAGAGCTTCATTCCTATAGTGCGCGCTATGGCGTCCGTGTTGCCACCGGCGGGATAGGGCACCACGATGCGAACCGGGCGAGAGGGAAAGCCCACCGTCGCCTGCTGCGCCATGGCTGTGGCCGTGGTCGCCAGCATCACCGCTGTTGCCAGGAAGGTGCGTCGGTCCATCATTCTTTGTCTCCAATCTCGGGAACTATGGGAAGCAGTACGTAGGAGGGCTCTGAGGGAAGAAAATGCAGCGTGACATTTCCTCCGAATACGTCAGCTGGGCGATCCGTCGGGTCGTCATGCACGAACGGTCCGCAGCCGCGCATGGGGTTCTTCATGTTCGAAAGCTCCGCCGGTGGGCCGGCATATTCGTAGTCCTTGCCGCGAACCGTGAGCGCAACGCTGTAGCCGGCAGGCACAACGACAGAAGTCGGCCAAATCTCGACGTCCAGCGACACTTGCTCCCCCGCTGCCAGCGGCAGCTTCTCGTCGTGGGTGTGATAGGGACGCCACGGAGCGCTCTTCTCCGCATCGGTCTTGCGGTGTGACGCGCGCAGCCAGCCTTGCCCCAGCGGCGTGTGGGGATCGAGCGCACCGCGGAACACGACCTCCTCTCCGCCGGGCGCGAAAACCCGTAGAACCAGAAACAGGTCGGCATCAATGGTCGAGGAGGAAACGACGAAATGCGCAGCCGACGGGCCTGTGATCTCCGTGTCCTGGAGAAATGGGGCTGACTTGAAGGTCAACCCATCCTGCAAGCTGCTGTACGCGAGGGAAGCCGTGATCGCGAGCGGCGACGAAGTCAAGGCCATGTGACTAGGGTCGAGGTACATGCGCGTCCAACGGGTCCGTGCGATCGGCCATTCGGCCTCTTGTCGCTCAACGAAGGTGCCGTCAATCCTTCTGACCTGAAGAAGCACCGGAGGTGCCTCGTCCCAGCCGTTGTCTTCGCCCTTCAAGAAATGGTCAAAGAATCGGCGTTGCAGCGCAACCCCGTAGTCCGTGTAGTAGCCTGCCCAATGGGCGCCTCCGTGGATTTCGAGCCACTTCTGCCGACTGCCTGCGCGAAGGAATCCTTCGATATTGCCTCGCGTGTGAAGTCCCTGACCTCCCCAGTTTGCCGCGGAAAGCAACGGGACTTCGATGTCCTCCAGCACGGGAGTGCGCGCCTTGTAGAACGCGTCGTCCAGTTCCCGGTTCACGAGCTCCGGCCATCGATTCACGCGAAGGCTTGCGAGCGTCTCCTCGGGAATCGTCTCCGGGCCACAAACAAGCTCACCTGTCACCGCGCTGCGGGGACCGCGCTCGCCGCGTCCATGCTGGACGCTCAGCACCTGCATCTCCTGCCAGTTCTTGTTGAACGTGCAGAGGATGCCGCCGTGCCGAGCCGATTCCCGGTATCGGTCGTTGTAACCTTCCCATACGCAGATGGCTGCCAGGCCCTTGGGCTTTCGCGCGGCCGCACGCCATTGATTGCTCGCGTAATAGGACACGCCACTGAGGCCGACCCGGCTGTTCGACCACGGCTGCCGAGATGCCCATTCGATGCTGTCAATCAGATCCTGCGTCTCTCGTTCGGAGTGAATGTCCAGGATGCCCGGGGAGCGCCCCGCGCCGCGAGAGTCGACCCGCACGCACACATACCCGTGCGGGACCCATTTTTCAGGATCGACCACCTCCCAGTTCTGATACCTGTTGGTCGAACCTCGCGCTGTGTCGGGGTGTTGCTCGACCATGATCTTCCACGCCGTGGCGTAAGCCTCCTGGAACGACAAGCCCTTGCCGTACGGTCCGTACGAAAGAAGAACCGGATAGTGGCCAGGCGCCATTGGACGAAAGACGTCGGCACGCAGGACTATTCCGTCGTTCATTTCGATCGGAACATCCCAATCGACCGTGAAAAGAGAAGTCCCGTGGCTCGCACCGGGTGAGGCGTCGTCGATGGAATGAGTTTGTTCTAGGCGATGCATGGGTCTGTCATTGGAAGATCGCGGCGGCGCAACAGCACCGATTCCGAGATGACACGGAGCTTAGAAGTCGCAGACCGATGTGAGAAATATGGATTGCTGATGCAGGCGATGCCGGTACGGCATCGAATCGGAGCAATCCTGCTTCACTCAGACAGCGTTCAGCACCACGTTGCTGCGCTCAAAACCCATGATCCGGTCGCCCATGCGCATGCCCCACTCGGTCATGCCGATGCCTTCACGCCATTGCGACGCCTGCCAATCCGACAGCGCCTCGTCGACGTCGGCGCCCAGCGGTTGCAGCGCCTTGGCCAGCGCCAGCGCATTGGCCGCAGCCTTGGCCGTGCTGCCGGCGGTATGGGGTCGGGGCACAAACGCGGCGTCGCCCAGCAGGATGGCACGTCCGAACACCATCCGCGGCACCTGCAAGTCCAGGATGGCTTGAACAAAGGGCTCCTTCGTTGCCTCGATCAGGGTCTGAAAGGTCGGCGCCAGCAGCGCCGTCGACTTCCGCATCAGATTCGCGACGTCTTCATCCTTGAGCGACCCCGGCGGCAGTGAGAACGCATGGCGGCCTCCTAGGCGGTCGGTCATCAGTGCCGAGAATTCCTCGCCGTGCGGCACTTTCAGGTACCACACCCAGTTCCAGCGCCGATGACCTTCCTGGATCGATTGATCTTCGCCTGGGACCAGGTATTCGAGCAGCAGGTGGCCGGGGCCTTGCTGAAATGCAAAGGTACCCGCCAGCACATCCGCGGCACTTGCAGGAAGTTCCTTTTCAGGAACCAAGCCGCGCCATGCGACATAGCCGGCGTAGTTGGGCGCGAGACCCGGGATGACTTGCTCACGCACCGCGGAGCGCGGGCCGTCGGCGCCGACGAGCAGGTCGCCGGTTTCCACGCGACCACTGGCGAAGTGGGCAGTGATGCGGTCGCCATGCTGTTCGAATCGAACGAAGCGCTCACCCGGATGAAAGATCTCCGCAGGCAGATGCTGCCTCATCGTGCTGTAGAGCATGTTCCACGAGGTCTGGCTCTGCGGCATGTAGCTGCGTTGGACGACGCGATCATCGCGATCCAGATAGATGCGATCGCCCGACTTGACGCCGAGCGCGCCCATGGACTGGACGCCCGCGAAGTGGAATGCGGACAGCACATCGCCCTGCAGCACGACACCGCCGCCGCGGCTGTCCAGTTCGTTCGGTGACCGCTCGAAGATCGCGACCTCCCATCCGATGGTCCGCAGCGTCGTGGCCGTGAAGAGTCCGCTGAGGGAGCCGCCGATGATGAGTGCGCGGGGCTTGTTGTTCGTGGTGCTGGTGGTCATGAATCTCTCCGAGTGATCAGGCGTTGGCCGAGGCAGGAGCCAAGAGGCTCTCAAGGACTTCGCGGAATTGCGCGGGCTTGCCGAGGAACTGACCGAGGTGAAGCAGCTGAAGCGCTCCGTCCTTTTCAAGCGCCAAAGTCGGGAAGCCGCGCCCACCTGCACGCCACAACAGCTCACGCGTTTCTTCGAAATGCGCGGGTAGCCTCGAGGTGGCCGTCTCAAAGGCAGCGAAGAAGCGCTCGTCGTCGAGGCCCAGTTCCGCGGCAAGGCGCGTCAGTTCGGCGCAGTCGGCGATGGGGCGGCCTTCGACGTAGTAGGCGGTCTGCAGGCGTTTCAGCATTTGGAGCCCCGCACCGACGAGTTCTTCCGCTGCGAGCATGGCTGCGGTCGGGGGCGCCGAATCAAGCACAACGTCATAGTTGAACTGCGTTCCGTCCCTGTACGCGTCACCGAACGCTTGTCCGCTCAGCGCGGTGATCCGTGTTTCGTGCGGCCGTACAAAATCGCGCCACTCGGCGGACATCATCTTCGCACTGTCGTGGACCAACATGCCGCCACCGTGGAGGACGATCTTCAGTTCTTCCAGTTCGGACGCGGCCGTGAGTAGCGGCGCGGCGCCGTAGCACCACCCACAGAAGGGGTCGTAGGCGTAGTGCAGGGTTGCTTGGTTTGACATGAAGAACTCCAGTTGGGTTGTGGACTGAAGTTTGAGCTTTGCAATAAGAATGAAGAATATGCTTTGATTGCAATTCGGCATTGCGCTGAACGCAAAGTTGACCGCTGAACTGCACCGGCAGTGCTGTCTTGTGCTCAAGCCGAGAGGTTTCGTACGGCTGCGCCTGGCGGCGGCGTGGCATGGAAGGAAGGCAGAACGTCTAGGCCAAGTTCGTCAACGATGTCCAGGACCGGCCGTGGGCTTCTCGCCAGATGGAGCAGCACATGGCCAACGCCCATCGCCTCCATGCGGGCAAGGTAGGCCACAAGCGCATGGCGGCCGCAACGGATACCCAGTTCGATGGGCGATGCTGGCGCGTCTGCTTCTTCGACCAGATCGAGGTGCAGCGATTGGACGAAGGGCTTGTGCCGGCCCACCGCACGCTCGGAGACCGCCAATCGCCACAACTCGATACGCCCTTGCTGCCGAACTTCGTCCCGATGGTAGGACGCCCAACCCTCGGCATTGGCAGCAATCCATTGCAAGGTCTGCCGAGCCGAGCCCACGACTAGCATCGGAATACGGCGCGTCGGCACCGTGGCCACGTCATAGCCGCCCGTCGCCTGCAGGAATGCCTTGCGTTCACTGGCTTCCGGCGAGAGCGCAGCCCTCAAGAGCGACCAGCCCGCGCGGAATGCATCGCCGCGCAAGGCGGCGTTCTGACCGAAGGCTGCAAACTCGGCTTCACGGTCACCCGAGCCGACGCCGAGGAGGAAGCGGCCGCCCGAAAGTCGGTCCAGCGACAGCGCCGACTTTGCCAGGTGCAAGGGATGCCGCAGCGGAAGAACCGCTGCGGCCGTACCCAAAGCCACCTGCTTCGTCGCTGCCGCCAGGGTCGATAGCCAGATGAATGGATCATCCAGGGCCACCGACTCAAGGTCGGTGCCCTGCGGCACCATGAGCGGAACGTCGCGCGCCCACAGTGCCGCGAACCCATGACGGTCGGCATGCTCGGCCGCACTGCGCTCGAGTTCCAGGTCCGCCATGGCGCCGGGCAGGCGCGCAAGCGGCGTCATCAGTCCGAGCGACAGCCGGTCCGCGGCCAGTGCGCGGGCGTAAGCGACGTTGAATGGCGCCATCGAGCGCTTCGAGACCTTAGACCGCCGCTTCGGCCGTCTTGTCGTTGGCCGCGCTATGAAGCACTTGAACCCACACCGAAGGCGGCTGGGCACCACTGACCGGCACATCGCCGATACGAATCGTCGGAACCGAACGCACGCCGGCCGTCTGGGCCTGCAATTCGGCTTCGGCCACTTCGCGCTCGCCGTTGCTCGTGACCAGGAAGCTGCGCACCGCTTCTGCGTCAAAGCCGGTGCGCTCGGCCAGCTTCACCAGGACGTCGACGGCCCCGATGTCCTGGCCTTCGGAAAAGTAGGCCTCGAGGATCGCTTCGAACAACGACGCCGTCTTGTCGACGGCGCCTTTGCCTTGGGCGAAAAACATCAACCGATGCGCGAGACGCGTGTTGGGCGTGATTGCCACACGGTCATAGTTGAACGCCACGCCGGCGCGCTGGCCCGCGAGGGTCACGTCCGCGTCCATTACCTGGGAGCGCGCCCAGGTGCCGAATTTGGCGCTGCGATACGCCTTCCGGTTGACGCCATTCTTGGGCATGGTGGGGTTGAGTTCATACGGGACATACCTTATGACCACCGGAGCCGACAAGTCGGCCGCCTTGAGTGCGGCCTTCAGATGCTCGTGGCCAATCCAGCACCATGGGCAGATGAAGTCGTATGTGATTTGGATCTCGATGGGGGTCATGGGAACGCCTTGCATTGAAGATGCGGGAAGATTAGGCTTTGCGCTCGAACAAGTGAATCCAGTGGCGCCGCAATCCAGCGTTGCGCCACACGCAACCGAGGCCGAGGTGGACAAATTTCTCGCGCTCCGCGCATTCGTCGACGTCGCTGAAACAGGGGGCTTCTCAAAGGCCGCCCGTCGCATGGGCGTCGCCACTTCCTCCGTGACTCGACTGATGGACGCGCTCGAGGAATCGCTGGGCAGTGCGCTGCTGACCCGCACCACACGCCAGGTCACCCTCACCGACGCAGGCGCCGCATACCTCGAGCAGGTGACGCGTGTGCTGTCCGACCTGGATGAAGCTGACGGAAGCATTGCGGACACCGGCGCCGAGGCCGTGGGTCCGCTGCGCGTCTCCATGCCGGTGACCTTCGGTCGCCTGTGCCTCGGCCCACATGTGGCCGGGTTCCTTGAAGCCCATCCGCGCGTGGCCCTCGAACTCGTGTTGTCCGACGCCTACGTGGACTTGGCCGCCGACCGCATCGATGTGGCCGTGCGAATCGGTACGCCAGCGAACCAGCCCCACCTCATCGTGAAGCAGCTCGCGGAACACCATCGGTATGTCGTCGCAAGCCATGCGTATCTGGAGCGCCGCGGCGTGCCGTCCTCGCCCGAGGCGTTGAGCCACCACGAATGCCTCCGTTTTTCCTATCAAGCGGGGCCGCAGCGTTGGTCCTTCAGCCTCCCAGACAGCATCACGCATGTCGAGGTCAACGGCCGGCTGGCAGTCAACAACTCGGACGTGCTGCGGGAATCCGTGCTCGGCGGCCTCGGTATCGCGCTGCTGCCGCAGTGGCTGGTGCACGACGATGTTCGCGCAGGCCGACTTAGGCGCCTCTTTGAGCGGTTTTCGGTGAATCCGCAGGACCAGACTGTTTGCGTTTACGCCGCATATCTGCCCAACCGTCGCCACTCACGGAGAGTGCAAGTGCTGCTGGAATTTCTTCAGCAACACGTCAATACTGCGATTCACGGCTAACCCGATGGGTGAACTGTGGGCAAGCCGAGTGCGCCCCATAGCGAGCAACGTTGACCGCTTGAATGCGTTCCGCAAGGATGCGTCGCGGGTGTGCCTACATGCGCTGCGACGGCGAGGGTAGCGTGGACGAATGCCCAGGGCCCGGTTCGGGGCATTTAGCGCTACCCCGGGGGCTTGGATGCTCCATCCAATCCGCATCATCGCTTTGCGTCATGACTCAAGGCAGGAGCCGTATGCGATGGTGCCGCACGTACGGATCGATGCGAGGGCGGAAAGCAATCTCCGTCCCCACCGCGAACGGTTGTTGGTCAACCGTGCTCAGCCCGCACCATCATTGACGACAGCAACAAGGGAGGGCTCTCAGCCTCTCGGACCGTAGTTTCCGTACCGGAGAATCCGGAGTGCTCGAGCAAGAAACACTCGGATTCTCGCCGTTCGGAATAGAAGTCGATATTTCATGGTGAGGAGCTGCCCAGAGGGCCTTTGCCCTGCTTGCTTTGATATCGAGCTGGCGAGATCGGGGCGAAGCCAAACGTGAGGGCCGTGAGGCCCTTTGGCCCTGTGCCCAAATTTCGCATCTGGTCAGGAGAACTGCTTCAGCAGCCGTTCAGTCGCCATCCATAGCCGTCGTTGCACAAGCCCACTGTCACCCGGATGGACAGGGCTGAGGCGTTGCGCGTTCCGGGAAAAGTATTCTCCTGTTGTCCCTGCAAACGCCGTAGCCGTGGCCACCCGAGCGATGATGGCCGCTCCCCGCTCCGGCGCACCCACGCGGAACATGCGCAAGATGCGTTCAAGCGTAGCTGCGAAAGGTAGCTCCCGACCTAACCCCGTCACGTTGAATCCAGGGTCTACGCTGTTTGCAGCAACGGAGGTGGAAGCCAGTGTCCTGGCTAGCTCTGCGCTAAACATGATGGCCATCAACTTCGTCTTGCCATATACGACCGATGAGCCCAGGCGGGAAAATGGCCGCGTATCCGTCAGGTCGAGTCCAATATCGAGCCCCCTTGAGCGTCTCGACGCTTCCGAACCAACGGTCACGATCCGCGATGATCCAGCCGCGATGAGCGAGGGCCGGAGGTAAGCGGTTAATAGCCAAGGTGCGAGGTAGTTCGTGGAGACCATCTCGGAAAATCCGTCCCGCGTGACCCTTTGCTCAAACGCGTGGATACCTGCATTGTTGATGAGGACGTTGACCTGCGGGTGTTCTGAGGCAATGCGAGCGCCGGCCTCCGCAACCGTTCCGAGATTTGCAAAGTCGGCCAGAACGTATTCGACTTCTGCCCCTGGCGCCTCTCGCAGCAGTTCTCTGCGTGTCGCTTCTGCCTTAGCCTTGTTGCGCGCGATAAGCACGAGTCGGACACCAGGTCGCACCAACGCCGAAGCAACAATCCTGCCCAGCCCGTTGGTTGCCCCTGTCAACACGATTGTTGAGAACTCATTCACCCCGGCTCCAATTAGTATGCAAAAATCCACTTTATCAGATTGATGGATATTTGCACACTACATGAAAGATGCAGACATACCACGGGAGCAGGCCCTTTTGGAGTTGGGAACTCAGCTCAACGTGCTGCTTTCATCTGCGCGCGCGTTCGCGACTGAGACAGCGGCCGACTTCGACCCGCCGGTCTCGGGAGCCTCGTTCCAGGTTCTCCAACGTCTCCACTCTGTCGGCGCAACTCGCGCGATGCGGGTAGCAGAAGCGCTTGCAATGGACCGAAGCGCCTTGAGCAGGCTGCTTCAACAATTGACCCAAGCCAACCTCGTCGAAGCGTACCCAGACCCCTCAGATGGCAGGGTGACCATCTACGCGCTGACGAAGGATGCCCGCAAGAAGATGGACCGTGCACTGGCGAACAAGGGAAGCCGATTTTCCGAACGGCTGAGGGGCTGGTCGAGCGCCGAGATTTCACAGCTGTCTGGACTTCTCGCGCGGCTCAATGGAGCAGGCCGCAGCTGACCGTTCTAAGCCGAAGTCTAGCGCGCGGCTTCCAGAGCCACCAAGTCGTTAAGGCGGCACGACCAGCCACACACGCTGTGCGCTGCAATTGAACGACTACGACGCCTAGGGCAAGCTGCCGTCGACGGGGTCGGCATTGTCCGCTTGTCGGGTTGGGTGGTTAGGCGCGACATCGGCCGCGGCGCAGTGGCGGCATTGCGACCGCATCGCTTACCGCCAGCCGGGGTGACCGGCAGGGGGTGCTGCTGTGCCCGAGTGCACGCTTAAAAGCCTTC
>NZ_CALRZC010000201.1:0-15617 GCF_943372545.1 Variovorax sp. YR752
GGGCGCGGGCGGCTGCGGGCGTGCGTGGCGAGGCGCCGAGGAGCGGAGTGCGTGGAGCCGGCGCGCGCAGCGCGCATCGTGATCTGGCTGGCCGCCGTCTGTCTGAGCGGAGTGAGCGCAGCGAACGAAGCGAGTTGGGCGGCCCGGCCCCACGCGCGAGCACCGCAGGGAGTCTGCGCGCAGCGCAGACCGCCGAGCGTCGTACGCCCGCGGCCGCCCGCGCACGCCCAGGCCTCGCTCCGATCGATGCAGGAACACGAACACAACAGAACTCAAGTCGTGACCTTGTGCCCCATCTCCTCGCAGGTCCGCAGGTTCTTCTCGTCCGGCGCCTCGATGGCCAGCACGTTGAAGACGTCGTTCTTGTCCTTCATGCCCTTGCTCTTGCTCTCGACGATGACCACCGACTGCACCGACTGGTGGTCGCACTTGCGGTAGAACTGCGGGCCCTTGTACCAGTCGTACCTGAGCTGGCGCAGCGCGATGGCCACGCGCTGGCTGTCCAGCGAGTCGGCGTCCTTCACCGCCTGCAGCACGCTGCGGATGCCGGCGTAGCCCAGCGCGCCGTAGTCGGAAGGAACCGCCCCGTTGTAGGCCTTGCGGAAGGCGTCGTTGAACTTCTTCGCGCTGGGGATCTTGTCCTCCATGCCCCAGTAGTAGCTGGTGCCGCCAAGCACGCCCTCGAAGGCATCGGCGCCGCCGGCCAGGCGCGAGGTGAACAGCAGCACCGGCGCGATGATCTTGGTGGTCTGCTTGATGCCGAAGTCGGTGGCCTGCTTGGCGCTGTTGACCAGGTCGCGGCCGAAGTTGCACAGCACCAGGATGTCGGGCTTGAGCGCCTGGATGCGCGGCAGGAAGGCCGAGTAGTCGGCGGTGCCCAGTGGGTGGCGGATGTCGGCCAGCGTCTGCATGCCGAGCGACTGACCGGCGCGCTGGAAGCCGCGCACCATCTCATGGCCGTAGGCGTAGTCGGCGGTGAGGTAGACCACGCGCTTGCCGAACTTCGGGAAGGCGTAGCGGCCGACCGCGCCGGCGGTGAGGTGCGGATTCAGCGCCTCGTGGAAGGTGTACAGGCTCCAGTCCTTCGCCTCGTTGATGGTGTCGGACTGGCTGATCGAGTTGTAGAGCACCTTGCGCTCGCGCGTGACAGCGTTGATCGACAGCTGCGTGGCCGCCGACAGCGAGCCGACGACGAAGTTGACCTTGTCCTTCTCGATCAACTCCAGCGTGCGCGTGGCCGCCTCGCCGGGATTGAGCTTGGTATCGCGCACCAGCAGCTCGCACATCTGGCCCTTGTGGCCGCCGGCCGCGTTCCATTCCTTGACGGCCAGCTCGGCGGCTCGCACCTGGTCCTGCGCTTCGGCGCTGAAGGCGCCGGTCAGCGGCACCGGGAAGCCGATCTTGATCGGCCCACCCTGTGCGCGGGCGATGTTGAACAGCGCCGGGGCGGTGGCCATGGCGGTGCCGGCCATGACGAGGCGGCGGCGGCGCGGGTTCGCGGGGATGTGGCTCATGACGTGTCTCCTGGCGGGGTGGATGGATCAGGCTCTGGCGGCCTGTGGTGTCGAAGCTTCGGGTTCGAAGAGAGAGGGGTCGATCGCGGTCTGGCGCATCACCTCCTCGGCACTGCGCTGCACGGGCGTACCGCGCTGCTGTGCTTCCATGTAGGCGCCGAGGCGGCGTGCACGCTGCACCACGCTCGCGCACACCGCCTGGCGCAGCTGGGCGTAGCGGCGCAGCGCGGCCGGCGTGGCGCCGAGTTCGGCGATGCACTGCGTCAGCACCATCGCGTCGTCGCCCGCCTTGGCCACGCCCATGCCGACATGCGGCCGCGCGACGAAGGCGGCATCGCCGAGCAGCGCGACGCGCCCGAAGGCGAGTTCGCTGGAGACGAAGTCGTAGATCGGTTGCAGGAAGGGCACCGCCGTTTTCTCGACGATCTCGGCGAACTGCGGCGCCAGCTTGTCGCGCGCGGCCTGGCGCATCGCGGCGACTTGGCGCCACGACACCTGCTGCGGCGGGATGCCTTCCGGATGGTGCACGCCGTCGGCGTCGCTCATCAGCGATGCCAGCTCGGCACCGGCTGCCGCCGGGCGATACCAGACGAAGTTCCAGCGGCGCTGGCCGGGTGCCACGCTGTCCTCGGCGCCGGCCACCGGGTAGCCGATCATCTGCTCGCCGTCGGGCAAGCCGAACCCGAAGTGGTCGAACAGCGTCTCTCGAGTGAAGCGCGACAGGCTGGCTTCGTCGCACACGCCGCGCCAGGCGATGTAGCCGGCGTACTGCGGCTGCACGGCCGGCGCGAGGCGCGCACGCACGGTGGAGCGGATGCCATCGGCGGCGATCAGCAGATCGGCCGACAGGGGCTCGCCATCGGCCAGGCGCACACGCACGCCGGTCTCGGTCTGCTCGACGCCCGCCACCGCGGCGCCGAGCCGGTAGCGCTCGGTCGGCAGCGCTGCGCGAAGCAAGGCGTAGAGCCGGCCCCAGGAGGTCAGCACCTGCGGATGCTCCCAGCGGCACTCGGCCTGGCCCTGCGCATCGAGCACGACGCGCGAGGCCACCGGCACGCCGAGCGTGTGGTCGACCGACGCGCCGCACTGGCGCAGCGCCTCGCGCAGGTTCTGATGCGTGACGATGCCGGCGCCACGCCCTTCGAGCGAACGGCTCGAGCGCTCGAGCACGGTGACGTCGTGCCCGGCGCGCAGCAACGCATTGGCGGCCATCAGGCCGCCGAGCGAACCACCGCTGATCAGGATGCGCGCCATCGGCAGCTCAGGCGGCCAGCGCCGCCTTCTCGTGCGCCGGGAAGTTCAGCTCGACCACGATGCCGTTCGGGTCGTCGACGAACACCTGGTGCAGGCCGAGCAGCGGCACGGTGCGTTCGCGGCCCTCGATGCCGGCCTCGGCCAGCTTCTTCAAGGTGTCGGCCAGGCCGGTGACGAAGAAGGCCACGTGGTCGACCGCACCGCTGCCGGCCAGGCTGCTCTCGTCGCGGTCGCCGAGGTACCGCTTCAGGCCCTCGGGGTCGTTGCGGTCGATGCCGATGATGTGCACCGCGGCGTTGGCGTACTCGCCGGTGTCGCCGGCGTAGAGCCACAGGCCGGGAAACGGGAAGGGCGGTCGCGGGCCCTTCTTCAGGCCGAGCAGGCCGCAGTAGAAGCGCTCGCAGGCATCGAGGTCGGCGGTGCGGATCGAGAAGTGGTTCAGCGAGATGCCCATGTGCTTCTCCTCAGGCGGTCAGCGCCGCGGCGCCGGCACGAACTCGTGCACCTGCGCCAGGTAGCCGCGGATGCGGTCGCGGATGAAGGTGTCGATCTGCGCCGGGTCGCCCTCGCCGCTGAAGTGCTGCTGGTAGATCAGCGGCCAGATGCCGAGCTGGTAGATCAGCGCGCCGTGCAGGCCCATCAGCGCCGACTCCTCGCGCGGCGTGGCCTTGGCGCGCGAACGGCTGCCGGCATGGCGGCGCGACTCGCGGATCAAGCGTGGGAACAGCTTCTCGCGCACCAGCGCGAAGTAGCGCGTCGGAATCAGCCCGTCGGACAGGCCCGAGTGCACCAGCGTGCGCAGCCACTCCGGCGTCAGGATGGCCGGCAGGTACTCGCGGTAGAAGGCGTGCAGCTTGTCCTCCACCGGCAGCGAGGCGTCGTCGAGCAGCGCCTCCCAGCGCGGATCCCATCGGCCGGCAATGGTTTCTTCGTAGACGCGCTCGATCAGCGAGCGCTTGGTCGGGAAGTAGTGGTACAGCAGCGTGTGCGCGATGCCGAGTTCCGCGGCCAGCTCGCGCATCTGCGCATCGAGCCCGCGGCGCGCGAAGAACTCGGTGGCGCCTTCGACGATCTGCCGCTCGCGTTCGCGCGCATCGAGGCGGCGACGCACCGGTGCGGCGTCGGGCTTGCGGGTTTCTTCGGTATTGACCATCTGCTCAACTCGTCCGAAATTGTTGAGCGTTTGGTCAACAGACCCCAATCCCGACAAACCCTAGCGCGGCCCTTCGCGAACCCGATGCCATGAAATCGCCGGCCTTCGACTACATCCGTGCCGAGTCGCCGCAGCACGCCTTCGAGTTGCTGGCGATGCACGGTGACGACGCGCGCGTGATCGCCGGCGGCCAGACGCTGCTGGCCACGCTGAACATGCGGCTCTCGCAGCCGGCGCTGCTGGTCGACATCGCGGGCTTCGAGGCCTGGCGCGGCATCGCGGTGGACGCTGGTGTGCTGCGCATCGGCGCGCTGACGCGGCACAGCGAGGTGGAGGCCTCGCCGCTGGTGGCCAGGCACGCGCCGCTGCTCGCGCAGGCGGCGCCGCACATCGGCCACCGC
Organism: Variovorax sp. YR752; assembly: GCF_943372545.1. NCBI lineage: Bacteria > Pseudomonadati > Pseudomonadota > Betaproteobacteria > Burkholderiales > Comamonadaceae > Variovorax > Variovorax sp. YR752. The sequence goes on from NZ_CALRZC010000201.1 coordinate 4,323, forward strand.
GCGATCCGCAACCTCGGCACCTTCGGCGGCGCGCTCGCCTATGCCGACCCGGCGGCGGAGTGGCCGGCCTGCGTGGTCGCGCTCGGCGGCACGCTGGTGATCGCGGGCGCGAAGGGTGATCGACGTGTCGCGGCAGGCGACTTCTTCCAGGGCCTCTACACCACGGCGCTCCAGCCGGGCGAACTGCTCAAGGCCTGCGAGATCCCGCTGATCGGCGCGGGCGAGCGGCAGGTGTTCAGCGAGCTGTCGCGCCGCCACGGCGACTACGCGGTGGCCGGCCTCGCGGCACGCGCCAAGGTGAGCGGGCGAAGCTTGAGCGACGTGCGTCTTGTCTTCCTCAGCCTCGGCGACCGGCCGATTCGCGCCGCGAAGGCCGAGGCCGCGCTGCAAGGCGGGCTGGTGGACGACGCACGCCTGGCCGCTGCCGACGCGGCGCTGCGTGCCGAACTCGATCCCTTCGAGGACCTGACCCATTCCGCTGCCGCGAAGAAGCAGCTCGCCGCCACGCTGATGCGCCGCGCGGTGGCGACCCTGATCCAGGAGTCGTGATGAAGACGCCCACCGACACCCCGACCCGGCGCGTGCGCGTCGAGGTCAACGGCACGACGCTGACCCGCGAGGTCGAGTGCCGCAAGCACCTGGTCGACTTCCTGCGCGAGGACTGCGGGCTGAAGGGCTCGCACCTCGGCTGCGAACACGGCGTCTGCGGCGCCTGCACGGTCAGGCTCGACGGCCAGATCGTGCGCGGCTGCCTGGTGCTCGCCGCGCAGGCCGACGGCCACCGCGTCGAGACGGTGGAGACGCCAACGCCGGGAAAGCGGCTGAAGGCGTTGCAGGACGCCTTCATCGAACACAACGCGCTGCAGTGCGGCTACTGCACGCCGGGCATGCTGATGGCGGCGCTGGAACTGGTCGAGCAGCGGCCCGAGGCCGACCGTGCCCAGGTGCGCGAGTGGATCAGCGGCAACTACTGCCGCTGCACCGGCTACCACGCGATCGTCGATGCGGTGTGTGCGGTGCTCGAGCAGCAGAAGGCGGGCCGCTTCGCCGACGAGCCCATCGCGTCCGGTCAGGAGGCGAGGGCATGAACCACCCGACCGAGATCCCGACCCGCCGCGACCTCGGCACCGACCTGCCGGCCGTCACGGAAGACCAGCGCCATATCGGTGTGGCCATCCCGCGCGAAGGCGTGCGCCGGCTTACGCAAGGCCGCGGCCAGTTCGTCGACGACATCGAACTGCCGCGCCTGGCCCACGTGGTGTTCTGGCGCTCGCCGGTGGCGCACATGCGCATCACGCGCATCGAGCGTTCGACCGCTCAGGCGTATCCCGGCGTGATCGCGGTGGTGGTCGGCGCCGAGATCGCCGAGATCTGCAAGCCGTGGGTCGCGACGCTCGCGCACCTCGCCGGCATCAAGAGCGCGCCGCAGTACCCGATGGCGATCGACCGCGCCACCTGGCATGGCGAGCCGGTGGTGGCCATCGTCGCCGAGACGCGCGCCATCGCCGAAGACGCGCTCGCGCTGCTGGAGGTCGAGTGGGAGTCGCTGCCCGCCGTGCTCGACACCGAGACCGCGCTCGACCCGGCCACGCCGCTGATCCACCCCGAGCTCGGCGACAACCTCTGCTTTGCGCGCTCGCTGGACACCGGTGGCGTCGACGAGGCCTTCGCGCGGCCCGATGCGGTGGTGTTCGAGGAGACCTACCGCTTCGGCCGCCACACCGGCGTGACGCTGGAGCCGCGCTGCCAGATCGCCGACTGGAACCCGGGCGACCAGAAGCTGACCGTCTACCACTCCTTCCAGGCCCCGCACATGATGCAGGACCTGTACTGCCGGCAGTTCGAACTGCAGGAGTCGCAGGTGCGGGTGATCTGCCGCGACGTCGGCGGCTCGTTCGGCATCAAGGTGCATGCCTACCCGGACGACTTCGCGACAGTGGCGCTGGCGATGCTGCTGCAGCGGCCGGTGAAGTTCGTCGCCGACCGGCTGGAGAGCTTCGTCTCCGACATCCATGCGCGCGAGCACCGCATCCAGGCGCGCATCGCCGCGACGAAGGCCGGCGAGATCCTCGCCTTCGAGATCGACGACCTGACCGGCATCGGCCCGTTCTCGATGTTCCCGCGCACCAGCGGCATCGAGGGCAACCAGGTCGTCAACCTGACCGGCGGGCCCTACAAGCACAAGGCCTACCGGGCGAAGCTGCAGGTGGTGTTCCAGAACAAGGTGCCGACCTGCCAGTACCGCGGCGTCGGCCACCCGATCGCCTGTGCGATCACCGAGGCGCTGGTCGATGGCGTGGCGGCCAGGATCGGCATGGACCCGATCGAATTCCGGCAGATGAACGTGATCCCCGACGACGCCTATCCGGCCACGGGCGCCTCCGGGATCAAGCTCGAGGTGCTGTCGCACGAGGCCTGCCTGCGCGAAGCGAAGCGCGTCTGCAACTACGACGCACTGCGTGCCGAGCAGGCCGAGTTGCGCAAGCGCGGCATCCACCGCGGCATCGGCGTGGCCGCGCTGATCGAGCTGACCAACCCGAGCGCGGCCTTCTACGGCGTGGGCGGCGCGCGAATCGCATCGCAGGACGGCGCGACGCTGCGCCTCGAGCCGACCGGCGTGCTGACCGTCAGCAGCAGCGTCGGCGAGCAGGGCCAGGGCGCCGAGGCGATCTTCGCGCAGATCGCCGCCGACGCCGTGGGCGTGAGCATCGACCGCGTGCGCGTGGTCACCGGCGACACCGACACCACGCCCTACGGCGGCGGCACCTGGGCATCTCGCGGGGCTGGCATCGGCGGCGAGGCGGTGCTGCAGGCCGGGCGGGTGCTGCGCGAGAACATCCTCGCAACGGCCGAGGCCATTCTCAAGCGCGACCGCCAGGAGCTGAAGGTGCACCGCGGCGCGATCGTCGATGCACGCACGAACGAGCGGGTGCTCGAGCTCGCCGAGCTCGGCCGCATCGCCTACTTCCGCAGCGACACGCTGCCCAAGGAGTTCACGCCCGAGCTGATGGTCACGCGCCACTACGCGCAGCGCGACTACCCGTTCATCTTCACCAACGGCGTGCAGGTCAGCCATGTCGAGGTCGACGTCGACACCGGCTTCGTCAAGCTGCTCACCCACTGGGCGGTGGAGGACTGCGGGCGCGTGATCAATCCGATGCTGGTCGACGAGCAGATGCGCGGCGCGATCGTGCAGGGCATCGGCGGCGCGCTGTTCGAGGAGTGCCTGTACAGCGAGGACGGCACGCTGAAGAACGGCAACATGGCCGACTACCTGGTGCCGATGGCGGGTGAGATGCCGGACATCGTCGTCTCGCACGTGCAGTCGCCCACGCGCAGCTCGCAGCTCGGTGCCAAGGGCGCCGGCGAGGCCGGCACCGCGGGGGCGCCGGGCGCGGTGATGAACGCGATCAACGACGCGCTGGCGCCGTTCGGCGCGCGCGTGGCCTCGCAGCCGATCACGCCGGAGAAGATCCTGCGCGCTCTGGGGAAGATCTGAGCGTCACGTCCCGCAGGACATGTCCTGCGGCAGCTTCTCCAGGTTGGCCTGGATCTGCTCGGGCGTGAGGTCCTGCAGGTGCGTGGCGACGGACCAGCGGTGGCCGAACGGATCCTCGAGCTGGCCGTAGCGGTCGCCCCAGAACATGTCCTGTGCCGGCATCGTCACCCGGGCACCGGCGCGCTGCGCCTGGGACAGGGTCGCGTCCACGTCGGGAACGAACAGGTGGATGGTCACGGGCGAGCCCCTCAGCGCCTTCGGGTCGAGCGCGCCCATCTGCGGGAAGGCGTCGACGAGCATCAGCGCCGAGTCGCCGATGCGCAGCATCGCGTGCATCAGCTTGCCGTCGGGCGTGGGCAGCCGGGCCAGCTCGACGGCGCCGAACGCTGCCTTGTAGAAGTCGATCGCGGCGGCGGCACCGTCGCAGACGAGGTGCGGGGTCAGCGAGTGCATGCCCTCGGGAATCGGGCGGACGCGGGACGGGCTCATGGCGTTCTCTCCTGTGGTGGCAACTTGAGCGTGCTCAAGCGGTGCGACGAACGGCGCGGCGGAATCTCGACAAGTTGGCAATCACCCACGGGGGAAACACCGAGCGTGCGCCGGGGCGGCGGTGCCGGCTGGCAGAATCCGCCGCCAAACCCTGTCATGTCATGACATCTTTGATCAAGCCATCGTCACCGCCAGCCGTGGGCGTTTGGGGCTCCCCGCACGCCGCGCCGATGGCGCTGGCGGTGGTCCTGGGCGGGTTCATCGCGATGGGGCACGACGGCCGCCGTGCGATGCAGATGCTGGCGCTGGCGTTGCCGCTGATCGTCTGGGCGGCCTGGCCGCTGCGCTCGGCCTGGCTGCACCGGCTGCGCGCCGTCGCCACCTGGTGGCTGGCGATGGGCTTCGTGTTCGACGGTGCCGTGCGCCACTACCTGTGGGCCCACTACCAGGCCGCGCCGGACAGCAGCATGGTGCTGGGCGCGCTGGCCAACTCCCGCGTGCACGAGAGCACCGAATACCTGTGGGCCAACGCGCCGGACGTGCTGCTGCGCCTCGCGCCGATGCTGCTGGCGGCGGCCGTGCTCGCCTGGGCGCTGCACCTGGCGGCGCGCTGGCCGCACTCGGCGCCGTGGCGGCCGCCGCGCCGCCTGCTCGTGGCGGCAGCGGCGGCGCTTCTGCTCGTGGCCGGGCTCGCCCATGCGAGCAAGCCGTGGCGGCGCATGCACCCGGCGGTGTTCTGGTCGCAATGGTGGGATTCCGCGCAGCAGTTGCGCGCCGGGTGGGCGCAGCAGCAGCAGATGCGCGAACGCACGCTGGCGCATGCGCGCGAGATGGCGCCGACGCTGGCCTTCGACGGCGCCTCGACGGTGATGCTGGTCGTCGGTGAAAGCATCAACCGCGACGACCTCGGCCTGTACGGCTATGCGCGCGACACCACGCCAAGGCTGGCGGCCGATCGCGCCGAGCTCGGCGACAGCTTCGTGGTCCTGCGCCACGCCTGGTCTGCCGACGCGAGCACGCTGCCGGCGCTGCACAACCTGTTCCGCTTCGGGCAAGGTGAACGCGGCGACGCGCCGCACCTGCTCGCGCTGGCGCGGGCCGCGGGCTACAAGGTCTGGTGGATCGGCAACCAGGACGACATGGCGCTGGAGGCGTTGCACGCCAGCCTGTCCGACCGGGTGGAGATGATCAACCGCCGTCCCGGCCGCGGCGGCGAGACGCTCGACGGCGAACTGCTCGACGACGTGGGCCGCGCGCTGGCCGACCCGTCGCCGCGCAAGCTGCTGGTGGTGCACCTGATGGGCGCACACCCGCACTACGAACTGCGCCATCCGCCCGGCGCCAACCCGTTCGCGGGTGTCGACGACGCGGTGGAGCGGCAGCTTCAGGCTGCGGGGCGCTCGGCCTGGACGCGCGAAGCCCGGCAGCAGTACGACGCTGCGGTGCTGTACCACGACGGTGTGCTGTCCGGGCTGCTGAAGTCGCTGCGCGAGGGGGTCGGTGGCGGCACACGCGCCGCCTGGATGTACCTCTCCGACCACGGTCAGGAGGTCGGCCACGAGCTCGACCGCGCCGGCCACAGTGCCACCACCGCGTCGGGCTACCGCATTCCGGCGCTGATCTGGCGCAGCGAGCCGGCCCCTGCCGATGCCGGCGCCGTCGCGCTGCGGCCATTCCGTGCCGACTGGGCCGCCTGGACCGTGGCCGACCTGCTCGGCCTGCAGTGGCCGGGACAGGACGCCACGCGCAACGTGCTCAGCGCCGAGTACCGCTGGCAGCCGCCGCGCCTGGGCGTGCCGGTCGCTAGCTTCGAGCGCTGACCGGAGCGCCCACGCGGAGCGCCGGCACGTGCTGCCGCAGAATCGCGGCTCCGCTGTTGCTGGAGCCGCCATGCAAGCCGCCTTCTACGAACGCACCGGGCCTGCCGCCGAGGTGCTCACCGTCGCTGAACTCCCCGATCCTGTGCCCGGGCCGGGTGAGCTGCGCGTGCGCCTGCGCTGGTCGGGCGTCAACCCGTCGGACGTGAAGTCGCGCGCCGGTCTGCGCAGCAAACAACTCGCCTTCGCGCGCATCGTGCCGCACAGCGACGGCATGGGCGTGGTCGATGCGGTCGGCGAAGGTGTCGAGGCGAAGCGCATCGGCGAGCGCGTCTGGATCTGGAACGGTGCCTGGGGCCGCTCCAGCGGTACCTCGGCCCAGTTCATCGTGTTGCCGGCGCGCCAGGCCGTGCCGCTGCCCGCGGGCACGCCCGACGAGGCCGGTGCCTGCTTCGGCATCCCGGCGCTGACCGCGCTGCACGCCGTGCTGATGGCCGGCGGCGTGCAAGGCCAGTCGGTGCTGGTGGCCGGTGGCGCCGGCGCGGTCGGGCACTACGCGGTGCAGTTCGCCAAGCTGCTCGGCGCGCGGCAGGTCATCGCCACGGTGAGCAGCCAGGAGAAGGCGCAGATCGTGCGCGAGGCCGGTGCCGACCTGGCGATCGACTACCGCCGCGAGAACGTCGCCGAACGGGTGCGCGAGGCCACCGGCGGCCGCGGCGTCGACCGCGTGATCGAGGTCGACATCGCAGCCAACCGGCTGCTCGACCTCGAATTGCTGCGCTCCGGCGGCGACCTGGTCGTCTACGGCAGCGGCCAGGGCGAGTTCACGCTGCCCTTCTTCCCGCTGATCGCGAAGAACCTCAACCTGCGCTTCTTCATCGTCTACAACCTCGCCGACGACGACCGCGCGCGCGCCGAGGCGGTGCTCGCCGACCTGCTGGCGCGCGGCGCGCTGCAGCACCGCATCGCGCAGCGACTGCTGCTCGCGCAGATCGTGCAGGCTCACGAACTGGTCGAGAGCGGCCGGGCGATCGGCAACGTCGTCATCGAACTCCCCTGAGACCCGCCTTCATGAAGACCCTGGACACCACCCGAATCGACGACGTGCGCATCGGCGCCGTGCGCCCGCTGATCAACCCGGCCCTGCTGCAGGAACGCGTGCCACTGCAGGACGACACGCTGGCGCTGGTCGAGCGCAGCCGCAGCGCCATCGCCGACGTGCTGCACGGCCGCGACGACCGGCTGGTGATCGTCGTCGGCCCTTGCTCGATCCACGACCACGACCAGGCGCTCGAGTACGGTCACCAGCTGCAGTCCGTCGCCGAAGAGCTGCAGGGCGAGCTGCTGATCGTGATGCGTGCCTACTTCGAGAAGCCGCGCACGACGGTCGGCTGGAAGGGCTACATCAACGACCCGCACCTGGACGGCAGCTTCGCGATCAACGAGGGGCTGGAGCGCGCGCGTCGCCTGCTGCTCGAGCTGACCACGCTCGGCCTGCCGCTGGGCACCGAGTTCCTCGACCTGCTCAGCCCGCAGTACATCTCCGACCTGGTGAGCTGGGGCGCCATCGGCGCGCGCACCACCGAGAGCCAGAGCCACCGCCAGCTCGCCTCGGGCCTGTCCTGCCCGGTCGGCTTCAAGAACGGCACCGATGGCGGCCTGAAGGTGGCGGCCGACGCCATCCTCGCCGCGCGCGCGCCGCACGCCTTCATGGGCATGACCAAGATGGGCGTGGCGGCGATCTTCGAGACGCGCGGCAACCACGACTGCCACGTCATCCTGCGCGGTGGCAAGGCGCCGAACTACGATGCCGCGCATGTCGCCGCCGCCTGCGACACGCTGCGTGCCGCAGGCCTGCGCGAGCAGGTGATGGTCGACGTGTCGCATGCCAACAGCAGCAAGCAGCACCGCCGCCAGATCGAGGTGGCGTCCGACGTGGCGCGGCAGATCGCTGGCGGCGAACGCCGCATCACCGGCGTGATGATCGAGAGCCACCTCGAGGAGGGCCGGCAGGACCTGGTGCCCGGCGTGCCACTGAAGCACGGCGTGTCGATCACCGACGCCTGCATCTCCTTCGCGCAGACCGTGCCGGTGCTGCAGGAACTGGCGAAGGCGGTGGCCGCCCGCCGCAAGGCAGGCTAGCTGCGCTGCTTGACGCCGACGCTGTAGCGGCCGGTGTCCACCGGCGTCTTGTGCCGCACCGTCAGCCAGTACTCGCCCGGCTGCAGCTTGCGCACGATGCGCGCGTTCGTGCCGCGGCCGCGGTCGTCGTCCCAGGTCAGCACCGCGCCCGGGTCGCCGGGGCCGTGCAGGGCCAGCACGGTGTCGGTCGGGCCGTTCGTGTCCATCGTGCAGGTCGCTGCGCGGGCTACGCTGAAGTGGTAGGTGTCGACCTCGCCGGCCTTCGCCAGCTCGGCCTCGATGCGCTTGCCCAGGCTGAGTTCGGTCACCGCCGCGGCCTCGCGCGGGTACTGCCGGCGCATGAACTCGATGTCGATCGGCGAGAACTCGCTGTTCCAGCCGATCGCGAACGAGCCGATGGTCAGCGAGTCCGGCACCGCGTACTGCATGATCGACTTCGGGTCGAAGGCGCTGTGGTTGGTGCTGTCTTCCTCGTAGACCTGGAACAGGTTGAGGTCGACGTCCTCGCGCGTCCAGTCCTGCTTGGCGTAGTGCGCGTAGACCTTGGGCTTGTCCCAGGGGATCCTGCCCAGCGCGGCCGGGTTCTGGTGCTCGTGGATCATGCCCAACGCATGGCCGAACTCGTGGCGCACCACACGCTGGTACTCGCGCAGCGGCGTGTCGTCATCGAACCAGCCGTAGTTCATCGTCGGCTTGGACGGCGCGACGGTCAGCGCATCGGTGCCCACCGTCGACCAGGAGAAACCTTCTTCGGCGAAGCTGATGCGGATGGGCGCGCTGCCGCTGCTCACGAACTGCAGCTTCAGGTTGGCCAGCGCCTCCCACTCCTTGGCGATCGCCTCCACGCGGGCCTGCACCGACGGCTTGCCGTCGAGGAACTTCACCTTCAGCGTGCGGCCGTTCTCCCACAGCTTCAGGCGCTCGACCGCGGCGCGCGTGCGGCCGGCGCCCCGCATCGGCGTGATGCGCAGGTTGTCGACACGCTCGTGCGTCGCCGCCTCGTCGCTCGAGACGCGCCCGCCACTCAGGCCAGGCAGGAAGGGCGAGCAGATCTTGCAGACGGGTCGCATGGAAGTTCCTCTCGTGGCGCGGCGGTCAGCTCACCTGCGAGGTGCGAACGTTCCAGTTCATCGTCACCGGCGTGCCGGCGCCGCCGCGCGGCGTCTGCGGCAGGTACGAGAAGCCGATCTCGGCGAAGCGCATGGCCACCTGCTCCACGGGGCCCTCGCCGTTGTCGGCCATTTGCACGGCGGTGATGGTCAGTTCCTTCAGCGTGACCACCAGGAAGTCGCGCTGCCCGGCACCGCTGCGCCGTGCCGACAGCACGGCGGTACGGATGTGGCGGCCGTTGGCCGCCAGCCTGGCCAGCAGCGGCGAGGCCTTGTCGTAGCGGTGCACGAACAGCAGTGCCTGCGGCGTGGCGCGGCCGACGCCGGATCCGCCGCCACTGCCGCTGGCCGGCGTCTCGTTGGTCACGCCCCAGCTCCACGACAGCAGGTCGATCTCGCCGCGGTGGCTTCGGTCGGTGGACTCGCCGTCGATGCCGTCGAGCTTGAGGAAGTTGCTGGTCGCCATGGGAACCTCGCGCGGTGTCCGGGAAGCGCCGCAGCGTAGCGCCGAATGCGCGCGACCGGGTCCGACGAGTTGGGGATGCGAGGTGGTGAACCCACCGATCGGCCCGCTTGCGCTGCCTCAAGCGACGTCACCCTGGCCGGTGCAGCATCCCTGCGTGAAAGCCCTGTTCGACGCACTCGCCCCGATCGACATGGCGGTGGCCCGGATGGTCGATGCCCTGGCCACGCCGGCGCTGGTCGAGGCCATGACGGTGCTTTCGGCCGCGCACACGGCGCGCGGCATGGCCGTGCTGGTGATCGGCGCGGTGGCGCTGCTGCTGGCACTGCGCGACCGCGCGGGCGCGCTGTGGCTGCCGCTGACGTACTACAGCGGCGCGGCGCTCAACCACGCGCTCAAGCATCTGATCGAGCGCCCGCGGCCGGGGCAGGAGGGGCTGAGCGTGCCCACCGACTTCGCCTTTCCCAGCGGCCACGCCGCGCAGGCCACGCTGCTCTACGGTGCGCTGGTGCTGCTGCTGTGGCCCCAGCTCCGCTCGCCGGCGCAACGCGCCGCTGCGGTGGGGGCGGCCAGCATGGTGGTGGGCCTGGTGGCTGCCAGCCGGCTGGTGCTGCGCGCGCACTGGTTCAGCGACGTGCTCGCCGGCATGGCCTTGGGGGGCGCCTGGCTGGTGCTGTGTGTCGCATTGCGCGCGGCCTGGCGGCGGTGATCAGCGCCGCCAGGTTGGCCAGCACCAGCGTCAGGCGCAGTGCCGCCACCCGAAACGTCGCCCTCAGGCGGCGGCCAGACGCTGCGCGAGTTCGTCGTCGGGCAGTGTCGTGTAGTCGTGCGCCACACTGCGCAGGATGCACTCTCGGGCCTGGCGGCCGAGCCGCCCCTTGAGGTGACCGAGGAAGGGGTTCGAGGACACCAGGATCAGACCGGCGCAGCGGCCGTCGGCCACGCCGGCATCGAGCAGTTGCGCGATCTCCGCGGCGAAGTGCTCCAGTTCGCGCTCGTGCGGTTCGGTGCGTGGCCGGTACTCCGAACTGCCGGTTCCGTGGGTGCCGCTGGTCACATGGCCCGGTCGGTCCGCGTCCAGCGCCGTGCCCTTCAACCGGCTCTGCGGATGCACCAAGTCGGCCAGCTGGACGTATCCGCCGGTGTCGCCTTCCTCGAGCACGCGGGCGCGTGCGCCGTTCGCCACCACCAGCCAGTTCTTCATCGCATGCTCCTCGCCACGCCACGCCGCGAGCGCGGCGCTCGTGGCCAATCTAGGCCGCACGCGGGGCGGAGGCTTGATCTGGCTCAGTGCCGCCGCAGCCGCGTATTACGATCTGCCGAAGAAGCGCCGCTTCCGGCGCCATCAGGGAGATCACGATGACGCGGATGTTGCGCGCCGCGGCGGCTGCATTGCTGACATTGGCCGCCGGACTGGGCCAGGCCGCGCCGCCGCCGGCGCCGAGCGAGCCCGCCACCGACACGCTGCACGGTGTGCGTGTGGAAGATCCCTTCCGCAACCTGGAGAACGTCAGGAGCCCGGCGACGCAGGCCTGGCTGAAGGCGCAGGCGGAATACGGTGCGTCGGTGCTGGCCTCGATCGCCGGCCGCGACGAACTGGCGCGCCGGATCGCCGAGCTCGCCCGGGCTGCCGGCGACTCGGTGCGCAGCGTGCGGCGCCTGCCCGGCGAACGCACCTACTACCTCAAGCGCGCTGCCGGCCAGAGCCAGTTCAAGCTGATGCTGCGCGTCGGCGAGCGCGGCGCCGAGCGCGTGCTGGTCGACCCGGAGCAACTC